>JAQVKJ010000008.1 GCA_028694715.1 Weeksellaceae bacterium
TGTCATTTAACTTTAAAAATAATCCTGTTACAATTTGAGCCAATTCTTCTCAATGTGTTTTTTTCAATTTCCTGATAATCAAATATTAATAAAAAAAGCCGCCTTGTCCTTAGACAAGACGGCTTGTTTCTTCTCTGTTCAAAGATCAATTGTCCGCTATGGTGATTTCAAAAGGAGTTTTGGTCAAATCGATGGTTGAAATATCAATTCCCAATGCATCTGCTACACCTTGACCATAAGCCGGATCGGCTTTGTAACAGTTCAGGATGTGTCTTTTCTGGATGAATTTCTCTGCACCGCCCACTTCGGCCGCAGTATTTTTAAACAAAACCTGTTGTTGTTCTTTGGACATCAGTCTGAACAAATTTCCTGGTTGGGTGTAATAATCGCTGTCGTCTTCCCTGAAATCCCAGTGATCCGCTGCACCCTCCAATTCCAATGGTGGTTCGGTGTACTGTTTTTGTTCTTCCCACTGGCTGTAGCTGTTGGGGAAATAATGGATTGTACTGCCCTCATTGCCGTCCACGCGCATTTGTCCGTCCCTGTGATGGTTGTGGAATGGACATTTTGGTGTATTGACCGGAATCTGATAATGGTTGACCCCCAATCTGTATCGCTGTGCATCTGAGTAGGAGAACAGTCTGGCTTGCAGCATTTTGTCTGGCGAAAATCCGATGCCGGGAACTACATTTGCCGGATTGAAAGCCGCTTGTTCTACATCCGCAAAATAGTTTTCGGGGTTTCTGTTCAATTCAAAATAGCCGACATCCATCATCGGATAATCTCCGTGTGGCCATACTTTGGTCAGGTCAAACGGATTGAATGGACAGTCTTTGGCTTGCTGTTCGGTCATCACCTGTATCATCATGTTCCATCTTGGGAAATTTTTGTTTTCAATCGAATCAAACAAATCTCTTTGGTGGCTTTCTCTGTCGCTCCCGATGATGGAAGAAGCCTCCTCATTGGTCAGGTTTTGAATTCCTTGCTGGGTTTTGAAATGGAATTTCACATATACCCTTTCGTTCTGAGCGTTGATTAAACTAAAGGTGTGACTGCCGAATCCGTGCATGTGGCGATAAGATTTTGGAATTCCGCGGTCGCTCATCACGATGGTCACCTGGTGCAAAGCTTCGGGCAGCAAGGTCCAGAAATCCCAGTTGTGGTTGGCACTTCTCAGATTGGTTTTTGGGTCTCTTTTCACCGCTTTGTTCAAATCCGGAAAGCGATAGGGGTCTCTCATGAAAAACACCGGCGTATTGTTGCCGACCAAATCCCAGTTGCCCTCTTCGGTATAGAATTTCATTGCAAAACCACGGATGTCTCTTTCGGCATCGGCCGCACCTCTTTCACCGGCCACTGTTGAAAAGCGGGCGAACATCGGGGTTTCTTTTCCGATTTCAGAAAATATTTTCGCTCGGGTATATTTTGTAATGTCGTGGGTCACTTTAAAAGTTCCGAAGGCACCCGAACCTTTGGCGTGCATCCTTCTTTCAGGAATCACTTCGCGGTCGAAATGCGCTAATTTTTCTAAAAACCAGAAATCTTCTAACAACATCGGGCCTCTTTTACCGGCTGTTTTCACATTTTGGTTCTCCGCTATCGGTCTGCCCGATACGGAAGTGAGTTTTTTCTTCTCTTGATTGTCCATGATTATAAGATTTTTAAATGTTCTGAAACAAATATAATAGAATATCGTTATTAAAATTGCAGTAGTTGATAAATTTATCTTATAGCACAATTGAGTGCAAGTCCATTGATATGTTCCAGCCATAAATATATGGAAATTTATGATTCTGTCTATAGTTTTCTTTGAATTAATTTTGATATTCAAGCGGCTGAGTCACCATATATGGTTGAAAAAAAGTTCGATGTAATTTAAACTTTGTTATTTCACCTTGAGTTTCTTTTGCAAGGAGCATCAGACGCATAAATTTCAAGAAAGGTAGTTTGGGATTCAGAGTCCTTCGGTTGATTTGACCGGTATTTGTTCAAAAAACGACTAACTTTGTTTAAATTGATGTGATATGTGCATAGTCAGTATTTTTTCGAATGAAACGGGCGACTTCCTACTAACCCACAACAGAGACGAAAGTCGGTTGAGACCTTTTTCTGAGCAGATACAAACCGCTGAATACCATCATAAGAATTGGACCGGACCGTTGGATTTGGTCTCGGGAGGTACATGGATTTATTATTCAGACGAATATGCCTGTTGTATTTTAAACGGCGCATACGACAAACATTCACACCGGCCTCCCTATCGCTTGAGTCGCGGACTTTTGATATTGGAATTGTTGAATTATAGTTCTATTGACCAGTTTATCGACCGGGTCAATCTGAAGAAAATAGAACCCTTCACAATGATTATGCTCAAACTCCGTACTGTCGAAAAAAAGATACTTGTCTGGGACGGTACCGAAAGGTTCGTGGAGGACCTTTCAGATGAAAAATTGATTGTTCGTTCATCCTCTCCTTTATATTCACCCGATGAAAAATCAGCGCATTTTAAGGCTTTCAACGAGTTGGAGTCAGTGGATTCGGAAGGCGTTTTTGAACTTCATGAACGCATAAAACTGCTTCCCGGTCAGATACATCAAATCGTCCAAACCACTTCTATCACCCAAATCGAACATTGTAATCAACACACAAAACTGAAATTTTGTCCGATTCATTGAGATAGCTCAGCTGTTTTGGCAGTGATTTATTAACAGTCTTTCGTTAATAAATATGGCATATTTTATGCTGATTACGGTACGAAGTAACTATATTTGTTTAGTTGAGATAAGAAATGAATGACAATTTTTCACAAAAAGTAAAAGATGTAATAGCTTTCAGCAAAGAGGAGGCATTGCGACTTGGGCATGATCAGATTGGAACTGAGCATTTGGTTCTCGGAATTTTGAGAGATGGTGACAGCAAAGCTGTTTCGATTTTAGAAGGACTGAATGTAAATCTGAAGGATGTCAGAAACAAGATAGAGTTGTTGTCACCGCCCAGAGAAACTTCCGGCGGGAGCAGACAAAACCTACAGCTGACAAAACAAGCGGAAAGAGCATTGAAAACCACTTTTCTGGAAGCAAAACTTTTTAAAAACACAACCGTAAACACTGTTCATCTACTGCTATGCATATTGCGTAATGAAAATGACCCGGTGACCAAAATGCTGAAAAAAATTGGAGTGGATTACAACAGTGTCAAATCAGAATTTAATTTTCATTATATGAATGACCAAATCGATGAATCACCAAAAGCCGAATCCAACTACGACGATGAGGATGATGCTGGCTCTGTAGGTGGCGGATATGAAAAACAATCGCCCAAAGGACCGGTCAAATCAAAGACTCCGGTACTCGATAATTTTGGCCGTGACCTGACCCAGATTGCTCTGGATGGAAAAATGGATCCAGTGGTAGGGAGAGAAAAGGAAATTGAAAGGGTTTCCCAGATTCTGAGTAGAAGAAAAAAGAACAATCCACTGCTGATTGGTGAGCCCGGTGTGGGTAAATCAGCAATTGCCGAAGGATTGGCACTGAAAATCATTCAGCGAAAAGTTTCCAGAGTGCTTTACAACAAAAGAGTGGTGACACTTGATTTGGCCAGCCTTGTAGCGGGTACCAAATACAGGGGTCAGTTTGAGGAAAGAATGAAAGCCATTATGAATGAGCTCGAAAAAAATGACGATATCATTTTGTTTATTGATGAATTACATACCATCGTTGGAGCAGGAGGGGCCACAGGTTCTCTCGACGCTTCCAATATGTTCAAACCTGCTCTTGCCAGAGGTGAATTGCAGTGTATCGGTGCGACCACCTTGGACGAATACCGCCAGTACATTGAAAAAGACGGTGCCTTGGTGAGAAGATTCCAAACTGTTATGGTGGATCCGACTACGCCAGAAGAAACCATCCAGATTCTGAATCAAATCAAAGACAAATACGAAGCTCACCACAATGTCAACTACACAGATGATGCAATTCAAGCCTGTGTGAAGTTGACCAATAGGTATGTGACAGACAGATACCTGCCCGACAAGGCCATTGATGCATTGGACGAAGCAGGCTCCAGGGTACATATCAAAAACATCAAAGTTCCACAAGAAATTCTTGATCTCGAAAACAAATTAGAAGAAGTTCGTCAGGAAAAAACCAAAGTGGTGAAAAGCCAGAAGTATGAAGAAGCCGCAAGGCTGAGAGATACCGAAAAGCAAATTGAAGCCAGTCTGAAAAAAGCACAGGCCGAATGGATGAAAGTAGCTGAGGAAAACAGGGAAACCGTGACCGAAGAAAATGTGGCCGAGGTAGTTTCTATGATGACCGGAATCCCGGTGAACCGGGTTTCTGAAAAGGAACTTATCAAACTTTCTCAGATGAATGAACTGATGAAAGGAAAAATCATTGGGCAAGATGAGGCAGTTAACAAAGTGGTGAAAGCCATCCAAAGAAACCGCGCCGGACTGAAAGACCCGGGAAGACCCATCGGTTCGTTTATTTTTCTGGGTACTACAGGTGTCGGAAAAACCCAATTGGCCAAAGTGTTGGCAACTGAATTGTTTGACTCACCCGATGCTCTAATCAGAATAGATATGAGCGAATACATGGAGAAATTCGCAATCTCCAGACTTATCGGAGCTCCTCCCGGCTATGTGGGCTATGAAGAAGGTGGACAGTTGACCGAAGCGGTGAGAAGGAAACCTTATTCTGTGATTCTGCTTGACGAAATCGAAAAAGCACATCCGGATGTGTACAACATATTGCTGCAAATTCTGGACGATGGACACATCACCGACAGCCTTGGCAGAAGAGTCGATTTCAGAAACACAATCATGATTCTGACATCCAACATTGGAACAAGACAACTCAAAGATTTTGGAGACGTAGTGGGATTCGGAACCATGGCCAAGAAAGAAAGTTCGGACGATCGTGCTAAAAGCACAATTGAAAATGCACTGAAAAAGACATTTGCTCCCGAATTCCTCAACAGAATCGATGACATCATCATATTCAATACACTGACCAGAGAAGACATCATGGAAATCATTGATATTGAATTGGAGAAACTTTACAAGCGTTTGCAAGACATGGAATACGAACTGGAATTGACCAGCGAAGCCAAGGATTTCATTGCCGACAAAGGATTTGACAAAGACTTTGGAGCAAGACCGCTCAAGAGGGCCATTCAGAAATACATTGAAGACCCAATGGCGGAAGAAATCATTAATGCTGAAATCAGTCAGGGCGATAAACTGCTGCTCGAACTCAATGAAGCAAAAGATGGTGTCAAGATAACAGTGAAAGGCAAATCAGCCGAACAAAAATCATGAGTTGAATGACTCAAATATTTAAAACTGCGTTTCGGCGCAGTTTTTTTTCTGACCAATTCCGGGTTTTCGACTTATAATGATTAATTGCTGAGTCAGTCTGCTTATTCAATCAATTAATTAATTCTATTTTTGCAGAACAAGATAAATAATGATGAAAAAATTGGTTTTGGCTACGGCCTCGGTTTATGGGATGTTTTCTGTCATTCTGGGTGCGTTTGGTGCACATTTGTTCAAAGAGTATTTGGATGAAGGCAAACTGGCGAGTTTTGAAACCGGTGTAAGATATCAGATGTACAACGCCATTGCCCTTTTGGTGCTCGGACTGTGTCTGAAATTTGAAACCGCTTATGAAAAAAACGCTGCCGGCTGTCTGATGATTGGCAGTTTTTTGTTTTCTGTGAGCATTTATTTCTTATCATTTTCCGAGCATTGGGGAGTGAACCTCAAATTCCTCGGTCCGGTTACTCCTCTTGGAGGCCTGTTGATGATTATTGGATGGTTTTTGTTGTTGATTTTTTTTATCAAGAAATACAAAACCCAAAAAGTCTGAATTTAAATTTCACTCTTCAACTCCGCCACCACTCGTAGCGTCCATCGGGATTTCATGTTCCGGAATGTTTTCATTGGTTTCCGACTTATTGTTTGTTTCTTCCACAGCTTTTTTGGCTGACATCATCGCTTCCTCTTGATTTTTTGTTTTGATTGTGGGAAAACCGTAATCATGAAACAGACTCACAAGTCCCATGCTTTCAAAAATCGATTTGCTCAAACGATTGCCCAATGCAATGATACAAACTTCATTTTTGAAATCTCTGACATAAGTTGCTCTATTGCCGTGCCATAATCCTTTGTGATAGAGCAGTTTGTCTCCGTTGTCCCATTCTAACAACCGAATTCCAAATCCATAATTTTTGATTCCTTTGGTTTCATAACTGTATCCTCTCCATGCCAGGTCTTTCAGTTCTTGTGGCAAAAACCCCGGCGCATACATGGCTATATCCATTTTGAGCAAATCCCGTGGAGTGGAATAAATGTTTTTGTCGCCGTAAGTTTTGTCAAGATGATCAAAATTCCATACGCGGCCGTTGTTGTAGTATGATTTTGAAACGCTCGCAGAATCTTTGTCAAACTCCATCACGAAGGTGTTGTTCATGCCCAACGGATTGAACACCATGGTTTTCATCGCAATAGGATAGCTTTCTCCGGTTACTTTTTCAATAATGAGCGCGAGCAATACAAAATTGGTGTTTCTGTATGAGAATTTTTTACCGGGTTCCCAGTCTGACGGTGGTTTTTTCTGTATCAGCAATTCGAGTAAATCTTCTGAAGACATTGTTTGCCCTTTGTCCCAGTAATTTTTATCGTCCGACAAATGCAGATAATTGGGCAGTCCACTTCTGTGGTTGAGCAAATCCCTGATTTTTACATTCGGGTAGGGGAATCCTTCTAAGTATTTGCTGATGTTGTCATTCAGATTGATTTTATTGAACTGCACCAGTTTCAGAACGGCCAGTGCAGTCAACACTTTTGAAACCGAAGCAATATGTAAGGGAGTTTCTGCTGTCATCGGGATTTGGTTTTCATAATCCGCAAAACCCAAATAATCTTCAAAGATGATTTTACCATGCCACGAAATCAGAAGACCGCCGCTTGTGTTGTTGGTTGCCCAGCTTTCATTAAAAAATTGACGGATGCTTTCTGTCTTTGATTTGGCCAATGCCGGGTCAATATTTCTAAAGTTAAACTCTTCAGACCAATCAATAGAATCAAAAGTCGGAATTGTTTTTTTTGTGAGTGTTTCAGACGGTGGGATTTCTTTTCTTGAATTCTTGCAAGCCGTGATGCACATTGTCAGTGCAAGCAATATTTGCATTCCTTTGCTCCATTTCATTTTCTCTCTTCTATCTTCTCTGTTTTCAACGGACTAATTTAAGAACATTCGTTCGGCCATTCCAAATTATATATAGTTAAATTCTATAAGAACGAGCGGATCGTTCTCCCAATATAATGCTCGTTGCCATTGCAACATTCAGGCTTTCAGCTTGCTGAAGTTTTCCTTGTCGGGGAATTGAAATTTTATGATGGATATGTGGTAAAAGTTTTTCGGAAATTCCTGATGCTTCATTTCCCATCAGCAAAATTCCATTATTGGGCAGTTTGGTTTTGTAGAGATTTTCACCCTCCATAAAAGTACCCAACACCTGATGCGGATATGCGGGCAGAAATTCACTCAAATCGGTGTAATTGACCTGAACTCTGAGAAAAGAAGCCATGCTGGATTGCAAAACCTTAGGATTATAGAGGTCAACGGTCTGCTTGGAACAAACAATCTGCTCGATGCCAAACCAGTCAGCCATTCTGATGATGGTACCAAAATTGCCAGGGTCTCTTAGGTTGTCCAATGCAATGATAAAACCCTCGGTTTGGATTTTCTTTTCTGCAGGAATTTCACACAAAGCCAAAGCCGTATTCGGATGAACCGAAAGACTGATTTTTTTTAATTCTGATTCTGTAATCAACTCACTATCAACATTAAAACCTTCAAAAACATTCTCGGTTGTAAAAACCTTGTGAACTTTAATCCGACTTTTCAGAACTTCGGTAGTAATTTTCACACCTTCAACAATAAACTTATTGTATTTTTGTCTAAATTTTTTTTTGACAAGTGAATTGATTAGCTTGACTTCGTTATTGGTTAACATTGAACAATGATATTTCGACTTACAAAGATAATATTATCCGTTATAATTCTCCTTTTTGTCTGGAGTTGTACTGCGGTTAAAAAAGTTCCAGTGGGTGAATATCTTCTTGTCAAGAATAAATTTGAATACGAAGGTAAGGAAAAGCCCTTCAGTCCAAACCTGCCCGAATATGTGAAACAAAAACCAAATGCAAGTTTTTTAGGCATAATTCCACTCAAGTTGTTGATGTACAATTCTGTGAACCCAAAATTTGACACAACATTTATGGAGTACAATGATTTGAGCCAACGCACCAAACATCTAAAATCGCTTGACAGTTTGCTGGTGAAAAACAATCTGGGGGAGTACAAGGGGAGAAGTCTCTGGCTCAAAAGATTCGTGTTCACCCAAGGAGAAGCACCGGTACTACTCGATTCCGGTCAGTCTAATTTTTCTAAATCCAATCTTGAGAATTACTTCTTTGATCGCGGATATTTTGATGCACATGTAGATACTTCACACGAGTTGGACAGTACGGCCAAAAAAGCAGTGGTGACCTATACGGTAGATCCGGGAGAAATGTCGGTCATTAATTCGTACACCTATAATATCAAAGATACTGCCTTGCGCAAAGATTATGAAATTATGCTGAACTGGACGCCCAGAATCAAACCCGGCGATCGTTATGACATGGACAATTTTGTTTCGGAAAGAGACCGAATCGTCAATTTTCTTCAAAACAGAGGTTATTATAAGTTCAATGATGACGGACAGGCGATTGAATTTACTGCAGATACAACTGTTTCAGATAAATCATTGGATGTGACACTGCTCATTCCGGTGGAAAAAGATTCTACTCAAATCAAACAAAAGTTTGCAAAATACCGTTACGGAGAAATCCATATTTATCCCGATTCAGATATGCCCAAAAAAGGTCAGGATGCTCCGAGCTATTTCGACACAGTCTATGCTGGATATAGACTTCATTATGTGAATCCAAAAATGAAACACAGGCCAAAGTTCTTTACCGATGCGATTGTATTTGAAGAAAGTGAATTATACAGTAAAGATTCGGAAGTACATACCCGAAGGAATATTTCCAAAAGAGAAGGGGTGACCATGACCATTTTTGACGAATACAGACTGGAGAACCCAGCAGAACTGATACAAGGAGACAGTGTTTTGATTACCAAAATGTATTTTAGACCCAAAAAGAAGTACGATTTTTTCTACGGTGCAGAGTTGTCTTGGTCTGAATTCATGAACTTCGGAGTTTCACCCAACGCTTCTTTGATTGCCCGAAATCTATTCAGGGGCGGTGAAAATCTTGAAACCACAATCAGAGGGACTTTGGGGAATGTAAACAAACGATTCACTGATGCCCACGGGTTTTTCAATGCTTTTGAAATGTCTCTACAATCCAAACTGACCTTCCCCTATATGATGTTTCCTGTCAATACAAACAAGATATTTCCCAAACGCTTCTACAAACAAACCGACTTCAGGCTGGGCGCTTCACTGCAACGAAACATCGGGCTCGGTCGAATTTCATACACCACCGGATTGGATTACAACCTTTCGCTCCGCGATACGCATTCGCATATGTTCAGTGTGCTGAATACCGAATTTGTGAGCAATATTCAGAAAGACAATTATTTTACAGTATTTGAAGGAGACGACAATATCAAAAATAATTTCTTTGACAATTATTATTTCATATTCAATCCAGCTGCGGCCATTCAGCATTTCAACGGTGAAATTTCTGATGATGAAGTGATTGAAATGGCTTTGAACGACAGCTCTTTTTTGAATTCTCTTGACAACGATGGTTTGGAAGCATTGTCGGTTTTTGAAAACATGAATTTCAGAAAACGAACCATCACTCAGGATGTGGTGATTTCGTCTTTTATTTATCAGTACACTTTGAATCAAAGCGAGCGGACTTGGAGAAGAAATCCTTGGTTTTTCAGAGGAAGAGTGGAACTCGCCGGTAACCTATTCAACTTGCTCGACAGGGCCTTTGGATTCAATAAAGTCACCAACATTGCGGACAAGGAAATGGGTGCGGTGTTCAGTGTTCCTTATTCTCAGTTTGTGAAGTTTGATTTGGATCTGCGAAAGTACATCGACCTGAGCCCGCAATCATCACTGGCAGGAAGAGCGTTTTTTGGGGTTGTGATACCATACGGAAACACAGATTTCATCCCATTTGTACGAAGTTATACCGCCGGCGGTGCCAACGACATCAGGGCATGGGCACCAGCCACGCTTGGCCCGGCAGACATACCGAGGTATGAGGGGGGCGACGATGTGTTTGCGATAGACCAATTAAAAATCCTATTGAGTGCAGAATACAGATTCAATGTTGCCGGTAGAATCAACGGAGCTCTCTTTGTAGATGCAGGGAATGTTTGGGGAATTGACTCCAAAGACAAACTCACCATGTTCAATTTCAAAAACTTCTTCAGTCAGCTCGGAGTAGGTGCGGGTTATGGACTGAGACTGGACATCACCTATTTCTTGCTCAGACTCGATTTTGCATACAAAATCCACGACCCGAGTTTCGCCCCCGGAGAGCGATGGAGAATCGACAATTTTAAAATACTTAAACCGCGAATTGCTTTTGGGATTAATTACCCATTTTAAACATAAGTTCTCTATATTTGTATCTTTAAGCCAATATAAAAATTAAACCATGGATAGAAAATTCCCTGCCGGTATAGCTACCGGTTCTCTGGTTCAGGAAATTATTCAGGATGCTAAGGAAAACGGCTATGCGTTGCCGGCATGTAATGTTATAGGCTCAAGCTCTGTGAATGCAGCCATGGAAGCAGCCGTGGAAGTAAATTCACCATTGATAATCCAATTTTCAAATGGTGGTGCTGTCTTTAACGCAGGCAAAGGACTGAAAACTGAGAATCATTTTTCTGCTGTCAAAGGAGCAGTGGCTGGAGCACTTCATCTACATGAACTTGCCGAAGCCTACGGTGCAACCATCATACTGCACACAGACCATTGCGCAAAAAATCTTTTGCCTTGGATGGACGGCATGATGGAGGCCAATGAAAATCATTATCGAAAAAACGGCAAAGCTCTCTTTAGTTCTCATATGCTCGATTTATCTGAAGAACCACTGGAAGAAAACATGGAAATCTCAAAAAGATATCTCGACAGAATGACCAAAATCGGCATCACTCTGGAAGTGGAATTGGGGATTACCGGAGGTGAAGAGGACGGAGTGGACAATACAAATGTGGACAACAAACTACTTTATACTCAGCCCGAAGAGGTGGCCTATGTTTATGAACAACTGAAAAGTGTAAGCGATAATTTTTGGGTGGCAGCTGCCTTTGGAAATGTGCATGGGGTGTACAAACCTGGAAATGTAATATTGACCCCAAAAATTCTGGACAATTCTCAGAAATACATTGAACAGAAATTCAACACCCAAAAAAATCCTGTAGATTTTGTATTTCACGGCGGTTCGGGTTCTTCACTTGAAGAAATCAGAGAAGCCATCAGTTATGGAGTGATAAAAATGAACATTGATACCGACTTACAGTTTGCATTCATGGAAGGCGTAAGACAATATTTTGATAAGAACAAAGATTATTTACAGTCCCAAATTGGTAATCCCGAAGGAGAACACATTCCTAACAAAAAGAAATATGACCCCAGAGTTTGGCTAAGACAAGGAGAACTTTCTTTTAAAAACAGATTGATAGAAGCATTTGGAGATTTAAACAATGTTGGCAGACTCGCATAAACAATACACGAAAGAAGAATACGAAAAGATGGCTTGGTTTAGAAGAACGAAGAAAAACATTACAACTGAACATAAAAAAGATGTTCCTAAAGGGCTTTGGTACAAATCACCCAGTGGTAAAATTATAGAAACAGAAGAACTCAAATCCAATCTGTATGTCAGTCCAGAGGACGATTTCCATGTTCAAATCGGTAGTAAGGAATATTTTGAAATACTGTTTGATGAAGCAAAATTCAAAGAACTCAATTCCAAAGTGGTCAGCAAAGATCCACTGAATTGGGAAGATACCAAAAAATACAAAGACAGAATCAAGGAGGTGAGAAAAACCACCGGATTGAATGAGGCAGTACGAACTGCAACAGGTAAAATGAATGGCCGAGATGTGGTCATAGCTGCCATGGACTTTAAATTCATCGGTGGCTCGCTCGGTTCTGCAATGGGTGAAAAACTGGTTCGTGCCATTGATTATGCCATCAAACAAAAAATTGGTTTCATATTGATTTCACAATCAGGTGGTGCCCGAATGATGGAAGCGGCAATTTCTCTGATGCAGATGGCCAAAGTAGAAGCCAAATTGGTAGCACTTTCTGAAGCGAGAATTCCATATATCTCTGTGTTAACCAATCCGACCTATGGTGGTGTCACCGCATCCTTTGCCTCTGTGGGCGATTTGGTGGTGGCCGAACCCGGCGCATTGATTGGTTTTGCAGGCCCGAGAGTCATCAAAGAAACGATTGGAAAGGATTTGCCTGAAGGTTTTCAGACCTCAGAATTCCTTTTAGAAAAAGGATTTGTCGATATGATTATCCACCGAAAAATGCTCAAAAACCAACTGACTGAGGCACTTGGAATGTTGATGCCGGAAGTAGAAGAAAAATCTACTAAAAAAACTAAGTCAAAAAAGTAAAAAATTGTTTGCAAGATGAGACGGAATGGCTATATTTGCCATCCAATTGCGAGAATAGCTCAGCTGGTAGAGCACGACCTTGCCAAGGTCGGGGTCGCGGGTTCGAGTCCCGTTTCTCGCTCTTTTTTTTTGAAATAAACCCACCGCCCTGGTGGTGGAATTGGTAGACACGCAGGACTTAAAATCCTGTGGCCATTATCGGCCGTACGGGTTCAAGTCCCGTCTGGGGCACAAAAAGTCTGATTATCTTGTTACTGATGTCAGTCTTTTTTGTTTTAACCACATTGCACCGAATGAAATTCAACTATTCCAACAAGAGACTTTTCGCCCTATTCATGATTCGGTTTCTACCCTCTCTTATTTTCTGGGTTTTTGCTATGCTGTGGGGAAATATATTTTGGCTCGTCACGCTGATTCTCTGGAGCGAAGCAGTGGTCGAAACCATCTGGTGTCGTAAACGAGGATATCTGAGCATTGACGAGAACCGGCTGTGTAAACATTTGCTTTTCCTGAACGACGAACTGCATTCCATTCAAGTGGGAGAAGTGTTTGCTTATGGGAATGAATGGACCTTTGTTTCCAAAGACCGAAAAATTGAAATCAAAATAATCAAAAATTATGTGCAACCCAAACAGCGGGAATCACTGGATAAGTTGCTCAATGATTTCTGGGCAAATGTCAGGAAGGGCAATGCTTCAGATGCTACTAAGCCAACTGAATTTTGAATATAAAAAAAAGCTCTGCCGTCAGACAGAGCTTCATTACTATGAAAAAACTTATTATTTCACTTCTTCAAAATCAACATCTTCAACGCTGTCGCCATCGGTGGTGTTTCCTGAATCTGCACTGCCTTGGGCAGAACCTTCACCGGTTGCTTGCTGACCACTGTTCATGGCGGAATACAAATCCTGCGAAGCAGCGCTCCAAGCTTCGTTGAGTTTGTCCATTGCAGTTGTAATTTGGGCAACCTCTTGTGCTGAATGAGCAGTTTTCAGTTCTTCTAATGAGGATTCAATGGCCGACTTTTTATCCGCCGGAATTTTATCGCCGTATTCTTTCAACTGTTTTTCGGTTTGGAAAATCAAAGCATCTGCTGCATTGATTTTGTCTATTCTCTCTTTTGCTTCTGCATCTTTTGCTGCATTTTCCTGTGCTTCTTTTTTCATTCTTTCGATGTCGGCATCACTCAAACCGGAAGATGCTTCGATCTTGATTGATTGCTCTTTACCGGTTCCTTTGTCTTTAGCAGATACATTCAGAATTCCGTTTGCGTCAATGTCAAAGGTAACTTCAATCTGTGGTACACCTCTTGGTGCAGGCGGAATGTCCACCAAGTCAAATCTCCCGATTTCTTTATTGTCATTGAACATCGATCTTTCTCCCTGTCCCACACGGATGGTCACGGCGGGCTGATTGTCAGCAGCGGTAGAGAATGTTTCAGATTTTTTGGTAGGAATGGTGGTATTGGCATCAATCAGTTTGGTGAAAACACCGCCCAGGGTTTCGATTCCCAGAGAAAGCGGAGTGACATCCAAAAGCAATACATCTTTCACATCGCCAGTAAGTACACCACCTTGAATTGCGGCACCAATGGCAACAACTTCGTCCGGGTTTACTCCTTTTGAAGGAACTTTCCCGAAAAACTTTTCAACTTCTTCTTGAATTTTCGGAATTCGTGTAGAACCTCCCACCAGAATTACTTCGTCAATGTCCG
>JAQVKJ010000252.1 GCA_028694715.1 Weeksellaceae bacterium
TCTATTGTCAATTCCTGTGGTTTTTTATGGTGCCAGTGAATTTTTTGTGAATGCTTTTTATAGCTTCAGGCAGCGTTACCTGAACATAGACGCACCGATTGCATTGGCAATTGCCGTGACCTGGCTCAGAAGTCTTTATGAGGTTTTTACACATACCGGGGCAGGTTTTTTTGACAGCATGACCGGAATTGTGTTTTTCATGCTGCTCGGTCGTACCATACAAAATCGTAGCAGGACTACACTCAAATTCAACCGTGA
Source organism: Weeksellaceae bacterium (assembly GCA_028694715.1). Lineage (GTDB taxonomy): Bacteria > Bacteroidota > Bacteroidia > Flavobacteriales > Weeksellaceae > Moheibacter. The sequence goes on from JAQVKJ010000252.1 coordinate 259, forward strand.
CTACAAATCCTATTTTCCGATTACAGTGACGGGCATCAGAAATGGTGTGAAATCTCTGATTAAATTGGAGGACATAGAGCAACACGACCAACTGTTGATTCACCATCAGGAAGTCATTCCCACTGACTGCCTGCTCTCCAAGGGAGAAGCAAAAATCGATTATAGTTTTGTTACAGGTGAATCCAAACCTGAGATTTTGGAAAAATCGGAAGTCATTTATGCGGGCGGTAGAAATGTGGGGGAGACCATTGAAGTGGTTTCCGTAAAGGCTTTTAACCAAAACAGTTTCACTCAACTCTGGAACAGCAGTTCGTTCAGAAAAACGACAAACGACGACAAAGAAAGCCGTGTAACACTGATTAGTAAATATTTTTCGATTGTTGTTCTATTGCTTTCGGTCGTAGCATTTGTTTTCTGGAAATTTCAGGGAAACTCTGACATTGCATGGAAATCAGCAACCGCAGTACTCATCATTGCTTGTCCTTGTGCTTTGCTACTGACCGCATCATTTACCAATGGCTACATGATGGAAAGGTTTGCTTCGGCAGGCGTTTATCTGAAGAATTCAAACATCATCGAAAGGCTGGCCGGAATTGATTCAATTGTATTTGACAAAACAGGCACACTGACTGAACCCAGCATCTCAAATCTGGAATTGGGATACTCCTATCTGAATGATGATGAATTGTCCAAAGTTCTGTTTCTGGCTTCCCAAAGCATACACCCGTTGAGCAGATCTCTGACAGAGTATTATTCCGAATTTCCTTTGCAAAAATACAAAGCAGAAATTTTAGAATTACCAGGCAAGGGATTGCGAGCAGTGATTGAAGGAAGTGAATACAGAATTGGCAATGCGGAATTTACCGGTGCCAATCCAGAAGAAAGCAAAAATAGAACGGTCGTATATATATCAGTGGATGCTGTGGTCAAAGCCAGATTCAATTTTAATATTGGCCTGATGGAGGGCACAAATAAACTGTTGAGCAAACTGGTTGAAAGCTATGAATTGTCGCTGATTAGTGGTGACAATGCTGTGGCCGGACAACAATTGGAAGGAATGTTTGGCGGCAAAGACAGATTACATTTTAATATGACCCCCGGCGACAAACTTGACTTTGTCAGACAGAAACAATCCTCCAAACACAAAGTGATGATGATTGGCGATGGTCTGAATGATGCAGGAGCATTGAAACAGAGCGATGTAGGAGTGTCTGTGGTGAAATCTGCATTTGCTTTCAGTCCCTCTTGTGATGTGATAATGGATGTTTCCAAACTCAAATTTCTGCCTAATTTTATGAAGTGGGCAAAAGGAGCTGGAACGATGATAAATATTGGTTTTGCTTATTCACTCATTTTCAATTTTATTGGTCTTGCATTTGCGTTGACTGGAAAATTATCTCCGCTGGTGGCAGCAATCATTATGCCTATGTCTTCACTCGGAATTATTTTCATTGCGTGGATTGGAGTGAGAACAATAACGAACCAAAAATGATAAAACGCATAAGCAATAATGACTAAGGTCATGTTTATCTGTGGGTATTCTCATAGGAGAGACGATATGAACTTTATTATTTAGCAGAAGATTCTAACAACACAGAGAATGATTCAATGGGGATAATGATATTTCTTTTATGTGTTTCACTTTCAGTGGCTCTGGTCTTTCTAGGTGTTTTTATCTGGAATGTGAAGACAGGTCAGTACGAAGATGATTATTCACCTGCGCACCGAATATTGTTTGAAGACAGAGAGAAAGAAAAAAATAATAAGCAAACCAAAAATAGTATAAAGGGATGATTCAAAAAGAACAGTTTTATTATGATAACAAGATTGTAAAGCAATTTGGTATTGCAACAATCTTTTGGGGTGTAGTAGGAATGTTGGTCGGTGTAATTGCTGCTTTTGAGATTGCATTTCCGTCGCTCAACGGAGGAATTTCATACATCACCTTTGGACGAATCCGTCCCATTCATACCAATGCTGTAATTTTTGCATTTGTGGGTAATGCTGTCTTTGCAGCTTCATATTATGCATTTCAGAGAGTACTGAAAACCCGGATGTACAGTGATATACTTAGTAAAATCCACCTTTGGGGATGGCAATTGATTATTGTACTGGGTGCAATTACACTATCAATGGGTTATACTTCGAGTAAAGAATATGCTGAACTCGAGTGGCCATTAGACATTGCACTGGCTGTTGTTTGGATAATATACGGTATCAACATGATTGGTACCATGCTCAAACGAAGAGAACGACATATATATGTAGCCGTTTGGTTTTTCATCGGTACTTGGGTAGCGGTGGCCATGCTACATATTGTTAATTCATTGGCCTTGCCTTATGCATTTTTTCACAGTTACAGTGCTTTCGCAGGTGTAAAAGACGCCCTTGTGCAATGGTGGTATGGTCATAATGCTGTTGCATTCTTTCTGACTACACCCATGCTTGGACTGATGTATTACTTTGTACCCAAAGCTGCCAACCGCCCGATTTATTCATACAGATGGAGTATCGTTCACTTCTGGGGATTGATTTTTATATACATCTGGCAGGCCCACACCATTTACTTTATACAGCTTTGCCGCAGTGGGTTCAGGCAGTGGGAACCGCTTTCAGTATCATGCTAATCCTCCCAAGCTGGGGGGGGGTGCTCAACGGCCTGTTCACTATCCGTGGTGCTTGGGCTGATGTAAAGGAAAGTCCGGTTCTGAAAATGTTTATCGTGGCACTTACTTGTTATGGTATGGCCACGCTCGAAGGTCCGCTCTTGTCACTCAAAACTTTGAATGCGATTTCACATTTTACAGACTGGACAGTAGCTCATGTGCATGTGGGTGCGCTCGGATTCAACGGCTTCCTGATTTTTGGTATGCTATACTGGATGATACCCAAAATGTGGAACACAGAGTTGGCTTCAAAGAAAATGGCCAACACACATTTCCTCATCGGAACCATTGGAATTTTACTATACGCCATTCCACTCTATTGGGCTGCATTTACCCAAAGCCTCATGTGGAAACAATTTACCGAATCAGGACAGTTGAA
>JAQVKJ010000253.1 GCA_028694715.1 Weeksellaceae bacterium
CGCGCTGATTGCATTGGCGGTGATTTCACTTTTTGTCGGAGTGAAAGACATCGCCGTTTCGGATTTGTTTCGGTGGACGGACGAGCAACAATTGGTGATGAGCATCAGCCGGATTCCGCGCACAGTGGCACTGATTCTGGCAGGTGTTGGAATGAGCATCTGCGGACTGATCATGCAGCAAATGACCCAAAACCGATTTGTAGCACCAACAACGGCCGGCACATTGGACGCTGCCAAAATGGGAATTCTGGCGTCCATACTTTTTGCTTCACAATCCGGGAACTTTACACGAATATTGTTTGCCTTCGGATTTACATTTTTGGCGAGCATTATTTTCCTGAAAATTGCAGACAGAATCCGTTATCGGAACATTATTTTTGTTCCCTTGGTCGGTTTGATGTTCGGCGGAATCCTGAATTCCATCACCACTTTTTTCGCTTACAAAAACAATGTGGTTCAAAATGTAAATGCATGGATGGTCGGTGATTTTTCGGGCATCCTTCAGGGAAATTACGAATTGGTTTACTTGAGCATACCGGCGGTAGTGATTACTTATTTGTATGCCAACAAATTCACGGTGGTCGGCATGGGCGAAAATTTTTCTAAAAACTTAGGGCTGAATTACAGAACCGTGCTGAACATAGGATTATTTTGTGTTGCACTCACAGTGAGCGTGGTGGTTTTGACCGTTGGAACCATTCCATTTTTGGGCTTGGTGATTCCCAATATTGTCAGCATTTTGTATGGCGACAATCTCCGAAAAACACTGCCGATTACTGCTGTATTCGGTGCCATTTTCCTGTTGATTTGCGACATCATCGGAAGGCTGATTATTTTTCCGTTCGAAGTTCCTATCGGCATGACGGTGGGCATCGTTGGCGGGGTGATTTTCTTAATTCTTTTAATCAAAAAGCAAAGATGAGTATCCCCAATAAAATATTCACCCTTGTTTTGATTACACTGATTCTCAGTGGATTGTTTTTGTTTTACAAACTGCCGAACAATTGGGAATATGCATTGGAACGAAGAAGTTTCAAAGTTGCTTCCATGCTGATTGTTTCCTGTTGCATCGCCTATTCGTCGCTGGTTTTCCAAACGCTGACCAACAATAAAATCCTTACGCCTTCCATCATGGGATTTGAAGCGGTTTATCTGCTTTTTCAGACTTTGATTGTCTTTGTGTATGGCGACAAAACCTTTCAGGTCATCAAAAATTCTGACAATTTTTTCATTTCCATCGGATTGATGATGCTGTTTGCTTTTTTGCTTTTCATTTTAATTTTCAAAAGAGGAAAAAGCAATATGTATTTCCTGCTGCTGATTGGTTTGGTTTTGGGAACACTTTTCGGGACGGTCAGTTCCTTTTTGCAATTGGTCATTGACCCGAATGAATTTCTGATTATAGAAGGTCAAATGTTTGCTTCCTTCAACAAAATCAACACCGATTTGTTCTGGTATGCATTGGCTTTTATGATTTTGAGTTTTATCATCGGTTTCCGCCAAATCAAAAACTTGGATGTCATTGCTTTGGGGAAGGAAGCCGCCGTCAATCTGGGATTGGATTACGACAAAACCGTGAAATTATATCTGTTCATCATCGCCGTGTTGGTCGCCGTTTCCACCGCATTGGTAGGGCCGATGACTTTTTTGGGCATCTTGGTCACCAATCTCACATACGAGCTGTTCAAAACCTATAAACATTCCATACTGATTCCCGCCTGTTGTTTGGTGAGCTGCATTGCGGTTTTGGGTGGACAATTCATTGTGGAGCAAGTATTTAATTTCAACACCACCATCAGTATCATCATTAATTTCGTAGGAGGAATTTACTTTATGTTCCTGCTGCTAAAAGCCAAAAAAATATGATTAAAATCGAAAACATATCGAAGAATTATTCCGAAAAGATTGTTTTGGATAAGGTTTCACTTGAAATTCCCAAAGGAAAAATCACTTCGATCATCGGTGCCAACGGTGCCGGCAAAAGCACGCTGCTCAGCATCATTTCAAGGTTGCTGAAACAGAATCACGGCAGCATCATCATCGATAAAAAGAACATTGAAGATTACAAAAACCGGATTCTGGCGCAACATCTGTCGATTCTAAAACAATCGAATCATTTGGATTTGAAACTGACGGTCAAAGAGTTGGTGAGTTTTGGCCGTTTCCCCTATTCTCAGGGAAGACTGACGGCGGAAGACCATGAAAAAGTTGATGAAGCCATTGCATTTTTGGATTTGAAATCCATCGAAAACAGTTTTGTGGACGAATTGAGTGGCGGACAGAAACAAAGGGCATTTCTGGCGATGGTCGTGGCGCAAGACACAGAGTACATTTTGTTAGACGAACCGCTGAACAATTTGGACATGAAACATTCGGTACAAATCATGCGGACACTGAGGAAATTGTGCAAAGAAAAAGGAAAAACCATCATCATTGTGATTCATGAAATCAATTTTGCAGCCAATTATTCGGATTATATCGTGGCAATGAAAGACGGAAAAATCCGGCATTACGACACCACAAAAAACATCATCAATCCCAAAGTGCTCAATGATATTTTTGACATCAATTTTGAAATCATCGAGAAAAAAGAACAGCTGTTCTGCGATTATTTTTCGGCATTGAAAGACATTTATTAAATATAAATTCATTATAAATCAATAATTTAAATCATTAAAAACCAATAGAAATGAAAAATATCCTAACATTATCCTTGCTGTCATTGCTGACTGCATTCGCAAGTTGCAAGAACGAACCAAAGGCGGAAACGACCTCGGCTGAATCTGCAGAAAATATCACAATCACCCATACGCTCGGCACAAGCACTGTTGTGAAAAATCCGCAACGGGTGGTGGCATTGGACTTTGCTTCGCTCGAAACTTTGACCGAATTGGGCATTCCTGTTCTCGGGGTTCCCAAGTTGAATATTCCCCAGCATCTGCAACAATTCAAGGACGATGCTTCGGTGGTGGATTTGGGAACGCTGAAGGAAGTGGATTATGAAAAGCTGAATGAACTGAATCCGGAAGTGATTTTCATGTCGGCAAGGCTGCAAAACGATTATCCCGAAATTTCCAAAATCGCTCCTACGATTTATGCCGAAATCGATTACAAGGATTATATGAATTCGATTGAAAATAATTTGGGAATTTATGGTGAAGTTTTTGACAAAAAAGAAGCCACCGACAAAGCATTGAACGACATCAAAGAAAAAATAAATACCATCCATGAAAAAATGAAAGATTCCGACAAAAAAGCTTTGATAGTTTTGTACAACAAC
>JAQVKJ010000254.1 GCA_028694715.1 Weeksellaceae bacterium
TGGCACTGATGGATCCGCTGTACGGAGAGGAAGAAGTCCAGATGAAAAGAGAGGGCACCGACATTGTATATGCACTCGACCTTTCGAACAGTATCTATGCCGAGGATGTGGCTCCCAGCCGTCTCGAGAAAGCCAAGAAAATCATTTCTGAATCTGTGCAAAGACTCGGAGGCGACCGAATCGGGCTGATTGTATTTGCAGGCGACGCCTATATGATTTCACCACTCACCACCGATTACAACTCGGTATTGTCCTATATTGAATCTGCTTCGCCAGACATCATCAGCAACCAGGGAACCAATTTCTATGATGTAATTGAGACTGCAACTGAAATTTTTAAGGCCGGAACTTCGGCCGGAAAAGTTCTGGTGCTTGTATCTGACGGCGAAAATAATGAAGGCGGGCTGTCTAAGGCAGAAAATCTGGCAAAAAAGAATAAAATCAAAATCATTTCAATGGGAATCGGTACCCAACGAGGTGCTCCCATTCCTATTGATTACGGCGGATTCAAAGAGTACAAAATGAACCGCTATGGTGAGACAGTCATATCAAAACTCGAAGAAAAAGAACTCAAATCGCTCGCCCAAGCCACTTCCGGAACATACATTTATGTAGATCAAACAAATATGGCTCTGAACCAACTTCATAATTTCATCAACAAACAACAAAAAGAAGAAAGCGACTCCTCGTCCGGACTTGACAAAAAACATGTTTTTCAATGGTTTCTGGGACTGGCTTTCGTCTTTATTTTTATAGATACTTTAACATCTGAGCATAAACTTTTTAACAACAAAAACCGATAATTTTGGTGTCTTAATATGATGGCTCTGAAAAACATATTTTTAATGATATTTTTCCTTGGTGTGGGAAATTTTCTGCTGGCCCAAACCAGTAATCAGAAGGACTATATCGTCAAAGGAAATCAAAACTACGAACAATTAGACTACAGCAAGGCAGAAGCACAATACAGGGCTGCATTGGCGGAGGAAGAAAATTCGATCAAAGCCAATTTCAACTTAGGCAATGCACTTTATCAACAACAAAAATACGAGCAGTCCAGAACCCATTACGACAAAGTCGTAAGAAACCGAAAGGCATCAGAATCCGATAAGTCAAAAGCCTACCACAATATCGGAAAGACTTATCTCGACGAAAAAAAACCCGATAAAGCAGTTGAAAATTTTAAAGAAGCACTGAAGCTGAATCCAAACGATGACGAAACCCGGTACAACTACGCACTGGCCAAAAAAATGCTGGAAGAACAAGAAAATCAACAGCAAAATCAAGATTCAGAGAATAATAATGAAGAATCTGAGTCCCAAAACAATCAAAACAAAAATAAAGAACAGCAAGAAAACCAAAATTCAGATAATAACCGTCAACAACAACAGCAGGACAATCAGCAGCAGCAACAAAACAATGAGCAGCAACAACAAAACAACGCCATTCAGTCTTCTGATTCAGGTCAGCAATCCAGAGAGGAGGAACCGGAAATGGAGATGACAGCTGATGAACTCCGACAACAAAGCATATTAGAAGCCATCGGGCAGCAAGAGCGGGAAACGCTCAGAAAAATCATGGATCAAAGAGCCAAAGGCAAAAGATCAAAAACCGAAAAAGATTGGTAATGACAAGAAATTTATTTTTTTTGTTCCTACTACTGAATGCCGGAGCCGTCTTGCAGAGTCAGGAAATTACTTTTGAATCGATTGCCGGCAAAACAGAAGTTTCTGTCAATGAACGATTTGCAGTACAATTTGTACTCACTTATGGTCAGGAAAATATTTCGGTTGACCATCCTCTCGCATTGCCTGATTTTGACGGACTCCATCAACTCGGCGAATCTACCATCAACCGCTTTCAGCTCATCAACGGATATGCCGTAAACCAAGCAGGATTGGAGACCATACTGGTCGCTGACAGGGAAGGCACATACCATATCGGTAGTGCAACCATCACCATCAACGGAAAAAAATATACAACCGAACCGATTACAATCACAGTAAAAAAAGGATTGAAACCTAAATCTCCGGCCGGTCAAAGGATGAAAGAAGCATTTATGACGGCCGAACTTTCAGACGAAAATCCATATGTGAATCAAGGCGTTGTGCTGATTATTAAAATGTATTCTCGCGAATATTCGCTCTTCCAACGGCTCCGAAATTACAAAGAACCCGATTTTAGTGATGTCATTGCTAAATATGTGAACGAAAGAGCTGAAAACAGCGAGAAACAAGTACTCGTCAATGGACACACATATATTTCCAAAGAACTTGCCCGCTATATTTTATTTCCACAAAGACCCGGTGAAATTGAAATCGACCCCTTCTCGGTCAATGTATATATTTCCAGTTTTTTAGGTGCTGAAAACATTCCGCTTTCTACAGAACCCATTACAATGAATGCGAAAAACCTGCCAGCACAGGGTCGCCCTTCCAACTTCAGTGGTGCAGTAGGTGAATTCACCATCAATACACATATTTCAAAGACCGAAGCCAGAGCAAACGAAGCCATCAATCTGGACATAGAAATCATTGGGACCGGGAATCTGAATACTCTCAAAACTCCAAAACTGAAGACTCCTGACGATATAGAGACTTACCCGCCAAAGAAAAGAGAAGCCATTGATCTGCGCCCTGGAGGAATGAAAGGGAAAGTCGTAGAAAGTTATGTGCTGGTACCCCAATTCGGTGGGAATTTCAAAATCAATCCGATTTCGTTCAATTATTTCAATCCTGAAAAAGGCAAATATGTTACCTTGAAATCAGACCCATACAATCTGAAAATCGACGGCCCACAGCCGCCAAAGGAAGAGGAGGAAACTGCGCAAGATGATTTGGTTTCAGAACCGAATCCACCTGACTCCGCCAAAAATTTCAGCATAGAAATTCCTAAAACAATCAACGAAGTCAGGGAAAAAGTGAGTACCAGAATGAACCGCAACAACTACCGGCTTTGGGGGTTGGGAGGCATCCTACTTCTGGCTGTATTGTTCATCTGGTTCAGAAAAAAACGGAAAGACAAAAGTCAGCAGAAGTCAGAGAAAAAGCTGTTTGCTGAATTTAAGTCGAACATTGACAAACAGTTGGTTGAAATGAAATCGTTGGCCAACAGCCAACAAAAAATCGAATTCCTAAATCTACAGGAACATTTGCTCACCCAAATCGGTATCCGGTATGCACAAATCAATCTTTCAGATTTTACCGAAAATGCTGCTTCCGAAAAAATGAGACCGAAGTACGGAGAACTGGCCGACCAATGGAAAAAACT
>JAQVKJ010000255.1:0-1329 GCA_028694715.1 Weeksellaceae bacterium
GTTTGATTTTCAAGCCTTTTTCATAATAAATTTTTGCTTCTTCAAAAGCGCCAAGATTGAAGAATATGCTTCCGTAACCGTAATAAACGCCCGGATTGTTTTGATTGAGCAGATAGGCCTGATTGAATCTTTTCATCGCTGTGACAAAATCTCCCTTTTCATAGAGATAATTCATACCGAGTTTTAGCATTTCTGCGCTTGCTTCTTCTTTGGAATTGTAATATTGCAGAATATCTTCAATAAAATCATTGTCTGATTTTATCTGCTGTTCGGTTTTTATGGCATTTCCGTATTCCGGCTGCAAGCTGATGTTGTCTTTGGCCAAATTTTTCCAGCTTTCGTAATGTGGGTTTTGAGAATAACTCAGGATTGAAAAGCCAAAAAAGAGAATCAGGAATGTCGTTTTCATGCTTTTAAACTTTAATTCTCAAAACTACAAAAATATTGTTGCTACTGTATTGTATAGTAAATTTAGTTGCTCAAAGTAATAGGGATTAATCCCACCACCGCACTCCCGACCTTTCGGGAGTGCGGTGGTGGGGTGGAATGCCAAGTGATGTACAAGATGTCATTAACAATATTTTAAATGTGAATCCAAATGTAAATTCTTATGTTACCGAATAATAAAATTTCATTATTTACTATAATGTTTTCTATATCAATCACCTTATTCTCACAAGTAGATAATGGCTTGTTATTAAAAACATTTGCGAACGACAAAGAACTCAGGGAGTACAAATATTTAAATTTTAATGATTGTGATACTATTTTTGTAGCAGATACATTACACTATTTTGGTGAAAGAGTTTTCAAAGATAATTATGGGAAATTAATCTTGGTTTCTGAAAAATATTTAGATAGAGTTTCCTGTTACGCAAGTAAGAAGAATTGCCGGTGTTATAATTTTTATATTAATAAAGTTGAACATACTGGAAAGAAGGCAACAATTTCTTTTTCTTATCCGATATTAAATGTTTATGGATATTTCACATATAGAATCAAGAAAAATAAAAAGCTTCAAAAAATTAAATCAAAAATTATTTTTGTTGATTAAATCCCAATCCATTAAACAACTTTTACAGATGAAAAAAACTTACTTGTGTCCCTTTGCTAATATTCTTCAATTGCAGTTCATCTCTGGATGTGGAAGTTAGAAGTGTTGGAAAAAAATCTATATCTTTAGCCTGAGAAAATCAAATGCAGGCTTCGTATTGCATATCATTTTATTGATAAACAATTAAATGCTCCTTTTTAAGAGGCGGCTAAATACAGAAAGCAAGAAATTCAAAAAGAAAAATCCATCCGGATGGATGGACTTTCTCGTTGTCG
>JAQVKJ010000255.1:1339-3269 GCA_028694715.1 Weeksellaceae bacterium
TTTTGATGAATTGCTAAGAGTAAACGAAAAAACCTTTCAATGAGAAAGGTTTTAGTCGGGGCGACTGGATTCGAACCAGCGACCCCCAGCACCCCATGCTGATACGCTACCAGACTGCGCTACGCCCCGAACAAGGTTGCAAATATAAACATTTCGAAATAGAAAATTATCAATTTTATTTTCCTGCCCTGAATTCTTTCAAGTAAAACGGCTCGAAGTAGGCTACATCTTCAAAATCCTGATGGCTGAATTTCTCTTCCGCCAAATTCATCATGTTTTTTGCCGATGGATGAATTCCCTCCGGGAAATCTGCATTCGGCAGTTGAAGAATTGCTTTGCTTTTTTCGACCCCATCTCCAACAAACACCACTTTGCGGTCTTTGAATTCCGCAAATGAATTTTCATCCAAGACTTTGGCTTCGATTTCTGAAATTTGATTTCCCTTTCCGTCAAAAACCGCGGTATAAACTTCCATTCTGCGTGCGTCAATCATCGGGATGATCAAATCATAATCTTTGTTGATTTGGGTCTGCGCCAGAATTTCCAATGAATTCAATGAAAGCAAGGGAACATCCAAACCAAAACAAAAACCCTTTGCGGCAGAAACACCGATTCTCAATCCGGTAAAGGAACCCGGCCCTTTGGAAACACAGACGCCGTCTATGTCTTTCAACTCAATTTCCGCGCCCTCCAATGCCCAATTCACAAACTGATGGAGTTTTTCGGAATGCCCGTACTTTTCATCATATTCTTCACAAAGACAGAGGATTTCGCCGTTTTTGGAGAAGGCAACCGAACAATTTTTGGTCGAGGTTTCTATATGAAGCAATGTCATTTTACATGAATTGGTTGACAAAATTACGGAATTAAACGGTTTTGATTTCACCGAACTTTCTATTCCAATCCGACAGTCAGCGGAATTCCGGCATAAAAATCAAGTACTTTCATCCGGAAAGCATAATTGTATTTGGCCTGTGCCAGTTGGGCTTTGGCGGCAATCAGGTTGTTTCTGGCGATGTTCAAATCATACAGATTCAACACCCCTGCGTCAAAACTTCTTTGTGCAAAATCAGCGGAAAGTTCATTGGAACGAACGCTTTCCTTGGCGGCTTCGTATGCTTCAAAAGAAGAATTGGCGTCAAAATAGGCGGCTTGCACATTTTCTCGGATGATTTGTTTCTGTTGTTCCATTTGGTTTTGCGCCATCGACTGACTGATTTGTGCTTTCTCAATGTTGAGTTTGTTGTTGTGTTTCTCAAAAATCGGAATACTCACGCCCACACCGAAGACATTGGTGAGATTGTCATACCATTGGCTCAACCAGGCATCGGTCATCAATCCCTTGTTGAAATAATCTGCATAAGAAGTCCCCAGATTGTAGGTAGCCGTGACCGTAGGTTTCAATGAGGTTTTGGCAATTTCAATGTCTTTTTCGGCCATTTTCAAATCAACCGCAGCTTTCTTCACTGCCGGCTGATTGGCATACGCGGTTTCAACCACCTGCTCCAAGTCATAGAGCCTGATTGTCATCTCATTGGGAAGCAATATGGTTTCCACATCAAAATCTCGGTAATCGGGTAATTGGAGCAACACAGAAAGATTGAACAATGCCCTGTCCACCTCAATTTTTGCGTCTGCCACATTTTTCTTTTCCTGTGCCATACTCGCCTCTGCCTGCACCAAATCCGCTCTTGCAATGCGTCCGGCATCAAAAAGTTTTTGAGAACGCTCCAATTGTTGGCGACTGACTTCGAGATTCCCCTCTGTAATTTGCAACAATTCACGGTTCAGCATTACATTCAGATAATAATTGACCACCATCAGCGAAATGTCATCGATGGTTTTGTCGGTCTGTAGTTTATAGGATTCCACATTCAGTTCTGCTTTCTCGTTGTTCAAGCCAAGCAGTCCACCATTGTATAGAACAATG
>JAQVKJ010000009.1 GCA_028694715.1 Weeksellaceae bacterium
GGACTGTCGGTGGCCATTGGTGCCGCACTGGCAAAAAAACTAAACCGGGACAGCAAACTGGTGTATGTACTACAAGGTGATGGTGAATTGAACGAAGGTCAGAATTGGGAAGCTTTTATGTATGCTTCTGCCTACAAGGTGGACAATCTGATTACTACCATTGATTACAACGGAAGACAAATCGACGGAGATACCAAAGATGTACTCGATACTACCGATTTATACGCCAAACTTAAGGCCTTTGGCTGGACGGTATTGGAAGAAAAAGAAGGCAATCATTTGAATAGGGTAATTGATATTCTCGAAAAAGCACAATCAGAAACAGGGAAAGGAAAACCAGTAGCCATATTGCTGCATACCGAAATGGGCAACGGCGTTGATTTTATGATGGGTACACACGCATGGCACGGCAAGGCACCCAATGATGAACAACTTGCGATTGCGCTCAAACAAAATCCAGAAACCGATTTAAAAGATTATTAAAATGATTGATTTAAATTTTAAAGAAAAAAAAGATACCCGAAGCGGATTTGGAGACGGGCTGACTGAACTCGGCAGAACGAATCCAAATGTAGTGGCACTTTGTGCAGATTTGACCGATTCACTGAAGATGGGTAATTTCAAAAAGGAAAACCCTGAACGCTTTTTTCAGGTGGGAATAGCGGAAGCCAATATGATGGGCATGGCTGCTGGTTTGACCATCGGAGGTAAAATTCCTTTTGCCGGTACTTTTGCCAACTTTGCGACTGGAAGGGTGTATGACCAAGTGCGTCAATCCATTGCTTATTCAGGAAAGAATGTAAAAATATGTGCTTCGCATGCCGGTCTGACTTTGGGAGAAGACGGAGCCACCCATCAGATTCTTGAGGACATCGGCTTAATGAAAATGTTGCCAGGAATGACGGTAATCAATACTTGTGATTACAATCAGACCAAAGCTGCAACAGTTGCCATTGCTGAACATGATGGACCGGTTTATCTGAGATTCGGTCGTCCAGCCGTACCTGTCTTCACACCGGCCGATCAGTCTTTTGAAATCGGAAAAGGAATATTGATTCAGCAGGGCAGCGATATTACATTGGTGGCCACCGGACATTTGGTGTGGGAGGCAATGATTGCTGCCAATGAATTAGAGAGTGATGGGATTTCAGCTGAAGTAATCAATATCCATACAATCAAACCGCTTGACGAGGAGATAATTCTGAATTCGGTGAAGAAAACAGGAGCCATTGTTTCCTGTGAAGAACACAACAAATTTGGTGGATTGGGGGAGAGCATTTCTCGGCTTTTGACAGAAAAATTTCCGGTCAGACAGTCTTTTGTAGCCGTCAATGACTCCTTTGGCGAGAGCGGTACCCCTGCAGAATTGATGAAAAAGTACGGTTTGGATGCATCTGCAATTGTTGAAAAAGCAAAAAAATTACTGACTTAAACATTTATTTGCCTTTTGAAACAGCTGCTCTCAGGCTTATCAACAATTGTTGAAAACCCAGGTTAATTCATTGTGAATAAGTAGAATGGAATTTATTTGCATAAAATTATTTCTCCATCTATATTTGAACTATCAAAATGACATTGTTTACAAATGTTAGTATCCTTCTAAAGGTGCTCATGGTAAATTTTAATTTAGAGATTTTTAAATTTTAAGTCATTTTGTAGAAAGAAGTTCTTTCAAATAGTGTTTTAATTAAGACGGTCTTATTTCTTAGGAATGAAGTAAGTTTTATGAAAGACACAGAGAGGATTTGGCCGTAAGGATTAATTTGGTCTAACTGCAAATTCGCCAAGGCGAACTGTAGTGAAAGAATCGACAACAGGAGATTCCCGACTGATTTACCTTGCACTAACGCGCAAATCGGTCTCATTTTCTCGAAACAGGCTGTAATCGCTTAAATTCGTGGCTGATTTGTCATCAGATGGGTCGTTAAGAATTCAAGACTGAGGACAGCTACCCAAAATGAAGGTCCAACCGGATTTTTGAACCAAATGTTTCGGAAAAAGAAAACCCCGTATGATTTCGATTTTACGGGGTTTTCCATTTTTAGGATACAGAGATTCAAAAAAAATTAACTCCCTTCTTTTTGTCCCATTAACATCAAATAAGCTTTCAGGAATTCGTCAATCTCACCATCCAGTACCGATTGTACATCGCTGGTTTCGTGTCCAGTTCTGACATCTTTGACCAATTGATAGGGATGTAGAACATAATTTCTGATTTGAGAACCCCATTCGATTTTCATTTTGTTGGCTTCAATTTCACTTCGAGCCGCCATTCGTTTTTCGAGTTCAATTTTATACAATTCAGATTTCAGCATCTGCATGGCTCGCTCACGATTGGCAAGTTGAGATCTTTCAATCTGACAAACCACTACAATCCCAGTGGGTTTATGAGTAAGTTGAACCTTGGTTTCCACTTTGTTTACATTTTGTCCACCTGCACCACCAGAACGAGAAGTCTGCATATCTATATCGTTGGGATTGATTTCAATTTCTATGCTTTCATCCACCAACGGATATACATAAACCGACACAAAACTGGTATGTCGCTTGGCATTCGAATCAAAAGGGGAGATTCTCACCAGACGGTGAACACCGTTTTCTCCTTTCAAATAACCGAAAGCGAATTCTCCTTCGATTTCCATGGTGACCGTTTTCACACCTGCTACATCTCCTGCTTGAAAGTTCAGTTCATGGATTTTATAACCATTGTGTTCTGCCCACATCTGATACATCCGCATCAGCATACTTGCCCAGTCACAGCTTTCGGTGCCGCCTGCTCCCGCTGTAATCTGGAGTACCGCACTCAGATTGTCTCCTTCTTCTGACAACATGTTTCTGAATTCAAGGTCTTCAAGTTGTCTGAGCGTCAGCTCGTATTGCTTCTGAAGTTCCTCATCGGTGGCTTCTCCTACTTCATTGAATTCTTTGAGTACCTCCAAATCATTGAAAGCGTTTTTGACCTGTTGGTAATCCTCCACCCATTTCTTTTTTGAACGAAGAGTTTTCATAAAAGATTCTGCTTCTTTGGAATTTTCCCAAAAGCCGGGAGAAGCAGCCTTCTCTTCGTCGTTGACTATCTCTATTTCCTTTTTCTCGATTTCAAGATAGGAATATAAATCTTTGATTCGATGGTTCAGGTCTTTGATCAAATCGCTGTTTATCATGGCAGCAAAGATATGATTTTATGACAGAAAATGATTGAACTCAGAACCTGATTTTATATTTCCATTCGATGTATTTAAAAAAATTGTAGAGTTTGTATTCAAAGTGCACACCGTATGCCACAGATTGATTATAATCTATATAGGTGCTGTAAAAATTTGGGTCGTAATGCTGGGGTTGTGAATGTCTGATATTCCATTCGTTTACATAAAATCCGTTTCTGGATTTGTAAAACTCCTCTGAATGAAAATTTTCTGGTTTGGCCATTGTTTTCAGAAAATAATCATAACCAGTGTCAAGAACCATGATGTCATATTCGTCCTGTTCGTTTTTTTCAAACGACAAAGTATCGATACTCTCCTTTGAGCTCGCTATATTTGTTGCACAAGAACATAAAAACAGCAGAGAAACGGATATGAGGACTATGTTTTTCAAGTGTAAAATATTTCTATAAATATAAGAATAATATTAAAATGAATATCAAAATTTATCATAATACAAGATGTGGCAGCAGTCGTAAAGCTTGTGCAATCTTGGAGGAATCGGGACAAACTTATGAAGTGGTCAATTACATAAAAACTCCACTCAGCACAGATGAAATCCAAGAATTATTAGATCGACTCGGTATTTCGCCGATGGAATTGGTGCGAACAAAGGAAAAAGTATGGATGGAAAATTATGCAGGAAGGACATTGACTGATTTGCAGATTGTGGAAGCCATGCAACAACATCCCAATCTGATCCAACGACCCATAGTGGTCAAAGGAAAAATAGCAGTCATCGGCCGGCCGCCTGAATTAATCAAAGACTTGTTGGAAATATGATTTGAATTGATTAATTTTATTAATTGATTATGACTGAAAAGACAGAGAACAAAGTATTGGATCCGACGGAACTGGAGAATCAGGAAATATCCAGACGCTACAAAGATATGCTCAAAAATACTTATCAGACCCTGACCAAGGAGGACAAAAAGCTGATCAGGAGAGCTTTTGATTTGGCAGTCGAAGCACACAAAGATCAACGAAGAAAAACCGGTGAGTCATATATTTTTCACCCGATCGCAGTGGCCAAAATTGTAGCAAATGAAATCGGACTTGGCGCAACCAGTATCGCTGCGGCACTGTTGCACGATGTGGTAGAGGACACCGATTACACCCTTGACGACATCAAACAATTGTTTGGCGATAAAATCGCAAAAATCATTGACGGACTCACCAAAATTTCAATACTGAACCGGCAGGATGTTTCCATACAGTCAGAAAATTATAAAAAACTGCTGCTCACCTTGTCTGAAGATGTGAGAGTAATCCTGATAAAAATCGCAGACAGGTTGCACAATATGAGGACACTCGAATCAATGCCAGAAGACAAGCAGCTGAAAATTGCGTCCGAAACCATATTTATTTATGCACCATTGGCGCACCGGATGGGATTATACAACATCAAATCTGAGTTGGAAGATTTGAGTCTGAAATACACCAAACCTGAAGAATATTTCAATATCGAAAGAAGATTGCACGAAACCAAAGAAGAGAGAGATGTGTATATTGAAAATTTTTCGAATACCATCAAAGAAAAACTCGATGAAGAAGGATTGCAGTTCGATGTCAAGGGAAGGTCAAAATCCATTTTTTCCATCCACAGAAAAATGGTTACCCAAAGAGTGAATTTTGATGAGGTTTATGACAAATTCGCTGTGCGGATTATATATAAATCTGATTTGAAAAACGAAAAATTCGTTGCTTGGAAAATATATTCCATTGTTACCGATATATTTAGACCCAACCCCAACCGATTAAGAGACTGGATTTCACAACCCAAATCCACCGGTTATGAATCGTTACATATCACTGTCATGGGGCCGATGGCCAGATGGGTAGAAGTGCAGATTCGTTCAGAAAGAATGGACGAAATTGCTGAAAGAGGAGTAGCAGCTCATTATAAATACAAAGAAAATTACAAGGTAGAGGATTCCAAAGTTGACCAATGGATCAGTCAGGTCAGGGAAATGCTCGAAAACAATGAAACCCAAGACGCATCGGAGTTCATCGACAACTTCAAATTCAATTTGTACACCAAAGAAATCTTCGTTTTTTCGCCCAAAGGTGAGTTGTTTTCACTCCCCAAAGGTGCTACATCGCTTGATTTTGCTTATGCAATTCACAGCAAGGTGGGAGACACCTGTCTGGGCGCCAAGGTAAATGGAAAACTCTACCCACTCAGCCATGAATTGAAAAGCGGTGACCAAGTGGAAATCCTGACTTCATCCAACCAAAAACCCAAAGCAGACTGGTTGGATTTTGTAATTACCAGCCGTGCAAGATCAAAAATAAAAGCATCGCTCAATGCTGAACGAAGAGTAATGTCCGAAGAAGGAAAAGAAGTCCTAATCAGAAAATTGAGACACCTGAAAATTGATTTCAACGAAGCAATCCTCAACCATCTCCAGAATTTCTTCAAATGCAAGAACAGCCAGGATGTTTTTTACAAAGTCAGTACCGGAGAAATCGACAACCGAGGACTGAGAAAATTTGCAGAAAGCAGAACAGGTTTTACAGGATTTATCAACCGATTCAGACCTAAACCCAAGGCCAATAATGTCAAGGAAGAGGAGCCCAAACAAAAATACGATTCATTGGTTTTTGGCCCGGACGAGGAGAAACTGGATTACGAACTCGCTTCTTGCTGCAACCCGATTCCCGGTGACAGAGTGTTCGGTTTTGTAACGGTTTCAAAAGGTATCAGAGTACACAAGAAAGACTGTCCCAACGCGGTGGCGCTACAGGCCAATCAGGCTTATAGAATCATTAGAGCCAAATGGATAGATTCCACTTCGCAACTTTATCGTGCGATCATCAATATTCATGGAATTGACAGAATCGGTTTGATCAGCGACATCACCAAAATTATTTCGGCCAACCTGCATGTTCATATCAGAAGTATCAACATCACTGAAGAAGACGGAATTTTTGAAGGGAAAATATCGGTTTCCATCAAAAACAAATCACAATTAGACAAAATCATGGATGAACTCAAACTCATTGAGGGAATACAGAAAGTCAGCAGAACTTTTGCGAATTGAGGTGTTTAATAGTCCCCTATAGGAATACTTGTCTTCAACCAATTGTCAGGATTGCACATAGTTATAATTAATTCTATTATATTGGTTAGATTCCTTGAGTTTGAAACTGACAACATTGTTGAAACAGTCAATTAAATACAAAATGTACTTCTGTGTTTTGCTACTTTGTTTTGAATCATCAATAATTAACCCGATTTTTGCCGTCTTATTTTTGTGTAATTAAATCATTATGCTATGAAATTGGAGGATATAATAAAACAAAGAAGTGAAGGACAGTGTGAATTGAGTGGAGAATTCGGAGAACATAATTTTTATAAAGTCGAGCCTACCTCAGGCAATCAGCCCGAAAGAATAATTATGATTTCTGACAAAGCACTTGCCCAGATTGAAAAAAGAGAAGAACCCGACAGTGCATACTGGGAAAGATTTCTTCCTACCAAAATGTGGAGCGAAATTCCCGGTGTGCAGGTGGTCGCTTGGCGCATGCTGAACCGCTTCAGAAATGAATCTTGGGCAGCAGAAGCACTCGACATGCTTTATCTTGACGATGAAACTCTGGAATGGGCAAAGGCTTCCGGCGATCACATCGACGATGGAACGGTTGTGTTGCACAAAGATTCAAACGGAAATATTTTGCAAAACGGAGATACGGTTACGCTGATCAAAGATTTGGATGTAAAGGGAAGTTCGCTCGTGGCAAAAATCGGAACGGCCGTCAGAAATATCCGTTTGGTTCATGACAATCCCGAACAAATCGAAGGCAAGGTAGAAGGTCAGTCAATCGTGATTCTGACTAAGTTTGTGAAAAAATAGATAGCTGATTCTTTGTCTATTATTATGAGTTTTAAATTAAGTTTTACGAAGAATTTGTTGAAATAGTTTAGTATATAATAATTATGGAACTTTTGTAGATGTCTGAATCTTCTACGGTTTTCCAAATTCTTTCGCAAAGCACTATCAAAGCGAATTTTCCACTAAAAATTATTCAACGAAAATTTGCTGCATAAAATTTAATGCTTACATTTGCACCCTATTTTTAGGGAGCAGTTATGCCTAATTCAAAAGTAGAAATTACTATCTCCCTGGAAATAAGATAATTAGAAATTAAAATTTTATATGTCTGGTATCATTGGTAAAAAGATTGCGATGACCTCGCTGTTTGATGAAAACGGGAAGAATGTCCCGTGTACTATCATTCAGGCCGGTCCTTGCATCGTTACGCAGGTCAGAACCGAAGAAAAGGATGGCTACAATGCTGTTCAATTGGGTTTCGATGACGCAAAAGAGAAGAACACCTCAGCTGCCTTGAAAGGACATTTCAAGAAAGCGGGGACTACGCCAAAAAGAAAATTGGTGGAATTTTACGGAGAATTTGCAAATTCTTTGGAGTTGGGTAATGAAATAAAGGTAGATGTATTTCATGAAGGTGAATATGTTGACATCACTGGAGTTTCAAAAGGTAAAGGTTTCCAGAGTGTTGTGAAACGCCACGGATTTGGCGGTGTAGGCCAAAGCACTCATGGCCAGCACAACAGGCTGAGAGCACCAGGTTCCATCGGTGCCGGATCAGACCCATCAAGAGTATTTAAAGGAATGCGAATGGGTGGAAGAATGGGAGGAAAAAATGTGACTGTTCAGAACCTAATTGTACTTAAAGTGGATGTGGAACAGAACCTTTTGGTTGTGAAAGGAGCCATACCAGGTGCTAAAAATTCATATGTAATCGTCAGAAAATGGAATTAAAAGTATTAGACATAAAAGGAAAGGAAACCGGGAGAACGGTTTCTCTAGATAATTCAATTTTTGGAATCGAACCCAACGAGCATGTGGTATATCTGGAAGTGAAGCAATATCTTGCAGCACAAAGACAAGGAACCCACAAGGCCAAAGAAAGAGCCGAAGTAGCTAAGAGTACCCGTAAAATCAAAAGACAAAAAGGAACAGGAGGTGCAAGAGCAGGTTCTCTGAAATCTCCAGTTTTTGTTGGAGGAGGTACCATCTTCGGACCAAGACCCAGAAATTATAATTTCAAGCTGAACAAAGCCACCAAAAAATTGGCGAAGCGTTCAGTATTGAGTCAGAAAATGAAAGACAATGAAATCAAAGTACTTGAGAACTTTACCTTTGAAAAACCAAAGACCAAAGATTTCATTGAGGTATTGAAAGCATTGGGACTGGATGACAAAAAATCACTTTTTGTGCTTGGAGAGTCCAACAACAATGTTTATCTGTCTTCGAGAAACCTAAAAGCGACCAAGGTGATTAACAATTCTGAACTGAATGTTTATGACCTGATCAACGCATCAGAAGTTGTGTTTCTGGAAGATTCATTAGAAAGAATTCAGCAAAACCTTAGAAAATAAAACGAAATAAATATGTCAGTAATTATTAAAGCCGTTATCTCGGAAAAAGCGACAGATTCAAGTGAATTGTTGAGTCAGTATTCGTTTTATGTCGATCCAAAAGCCAACAAACTGAAAATCAAAGATGCAGTCGAAAAGGCTTATGGTGTAAAAGTAGTGAGCGTGAAAACCTTGATTTCTGCGCCTAAAATCAGAAGCCGTTACACTAAAACAGGTCTTCAAGTGGGCAAAACCAGCAAATTGAAAAAGGCCATCGTTCATGTAGCAGAAGGACAAGAAATAGATTTGTTTAGTTAAATATTTTTTTAAATGTCAGTTAGAAAATTAAAACCTATCACTCCCGGTCAGCGCTTCAGAATCGTCAATGATTTTGTAGGTGTTGATTCAGTGAAACCCGAGAAATCTCTCACGGTTGGAAAGAAAAAGAGCGGTGGTCGTAACCATTCAGGTAAGATGACCATGCGCTACATAGGGGGTGGACACAAGCAAAGCTATCGTATCATCGACTTCAAAAGAGAACGCGAAGGAACGGCAGTTGTTGAGTCTATTCAATACGACCCCAACAGAACTGCTTTCATCGCACTCATTGTTTATGAAGACGGTGAAAAGCGATATGTGATTGCTCAAAATGGATTGAAAAAGGGCCAGACAATTGTGTGTGGCCAAGGAGCATCTCCCGATGTAGGAAACACTTTGAAATTGAAAGATATTCCTTTGGGGACCGTTGTTTCATGTATCGAACTCAGACCCGGTCAGGGAGCATTGATAGCAAGAAGCGCCGGTTCATATGCACAATTGGTTGCAAGAGATGGCAAATACGCTATCATCAAACTGCCAAGCGGAGAAAGCCGTATGATTTTGACGGAATGTAAAGCTACCATTGGCGTGGTATCCAACTCAGATCATCAGTTGGAAGTATCAGGAAAAGCAGGTAGAAACAGATGGAAAGGGCGTCGTCCTCGTACAAGAGCGATGGTCATGAACCCTGTGGATCACCCAATGGGTGGTGGTGAAGGCCGTGCAACAGGTGGTATCCCGCGTTCAAGAAAAGGTATTCCAGCCAAAGGATACAAAACCAGAACGCCCAAGAAAGCTTCTAACAAGTATATCGTTGAAAAAAGAAAGAAATAAGCAATGGCACGATCATTAAAGAAAGGACCTTATATCCATTATAAGTTAGACAAAAAAGTTCAGGAAAATGTTGCATCAGGCAAAAAGACCGTTATCAAAACCTGGTCAAGAGCTTCGATGATTTCCCCTGACTTCGTGGGACAGACATTTGCGGTTCACAACGGAAAACAATTCATACCGGTTTATGTGACTGAAAACATGGTAGGCCACAAATTAGGTGAATTCTCACCAACCAGAACATTTAGAGGGCATGCAGGTGCCAAAAATAAAGGTAAAAGATAGTAGGCAATGGGATCAAGAAAACGAATCAGTAATGAAATGCGTAGAGAGGCAACCAAGGATATTGCTTCTGCTAAATTGAATAATTGCCCCAGCTCACCCAGAAAAATGCGACTGGTAGCAGACATCATCCGTGGTGTTGAAGTACAGAAAGCTCTTGCAATTTTGAAATTTTCAAAACAGCATGCTTCTGAAAAATTAGAAAAACTTTTGTTGAGTGCCATCGCTAACTGGCAGGAAAAAAATCAGGAAACCGACATTGAACAAGCAGGACTATATGTGAAAACCATCACTGTGGACAGTGCTCGTCAGTTGAAAAGAATCCGTACAGCTCCACAGGGCAGGGCTCACAGAATCAGAAAGCGTTCCAACCATGTAACACTGGTACTCGGAACCAAAGCAGAACTTAAAGAAGAAGACAAATAATATGGGACAGAAAACTAATCCAATCGGAAATCGCCTGGGAATCATCAGAGGATGGGACTCAAACTGGTTTGGTGGAAGTGATTACGGTGACAGAATTGAAGAAGACGCAAAAATCAGAGAATACCTGAGAGCACGCCTTTCAAAAGCTGGAATATCAAGAATCTATATTGAGAGAACCCTTAAACTGATTACCATTACAGTTACCACTGCTCGTCCCGGTATTATTATTGGTAAACAAGGACAGGAAGTTGACAAACTCAAAGAAGAATTGAAAAAACTTACAAGTAAGGAAGTGCAAATCAATATCTTTGAAATCAAAAGACCTGAACTTGATGCGGTACTGGTTGCAGACAGTATTGCCCGACAGATTGAAAACCGTATTTCATACAGAAGAGCAATCAAAATGGCAATAGCAGCTGCAATGAGAATGAATGCAGAAGGAATCAAAATCATGATTTCGGGCCGTCTGAACGGAGCTGAAATGGCGCGCTCTGAAACATACAAGGACGGACGAATTCCATTGTCAACCTTCAGAGCAGACATAGATTACCACATTGGAGAAGCACATACGACCTACGGCCGTATGGGAATCAAAGTGTGGATCATGAAAGGAGAAGTTTACGGTAAACGCGAATTATCACCATTGACTGGATTGCAGAAAAAACAATCCAAGGACAGAAAAGGAGGCGGTAAAAGAAGACAGCAAACCCGTTAATTAAATCAAACAGTTTTTAAAGATTTACAGAAATGTTATCACCAAAAAGAACGAAATTCAGAAAGACGCAGAAAGGCAGAATGAAAGGAAACACCAAAAGAGGTGCTGAACTTGCCTATGGTACTTTTGGGATCAAATCACTTGATGAGCGCTTTGTTACTGCCCGTCAGATCGAAGCCGCCCGTATCGCTGCAACCCGTTATATGAAGAGAGAAGGTCAATTGTGGATTAAAATCTTTCCCGATAAACCGATTACCAAGAAACCTGCAGAGGTTCGTATGGGTAAAGGAAAAGGTGCACCAGAATACTGGGTGGCCAGAGTACAACCCGGAAGAATCCTGTTTGAAGTGGGTGGAGTACCCGCAGAGATTGCTAAAGAAGCACTGAGATTGGCAGCCCAAAAACTGCCCGTAAGAACTAAATTGATTATTGCAAGAGATTATTCTGCTTAAAATTGAAATAATGAAAATATCAGATATCAAAGCATTAAGTTTAGAAGACCTGAAAGGTAAGCTTGAAGAAGCACAAGCCGATTATCAGAAGCTGAAAATGAGCCACAAGGTATCCCACTTGGAAGACCCACTGGCCATTCGTAAATCTCGCAGAGACATAGCGAGATTGTTAACCGTGTTGAATCAAAAATTAACTCAACAGTAAAAACATCTCGAAATGGATAGAAATGTAAGAAAAGAAAGAATAGGCGTCGTTTCAAGCAATAAAATGGAAAAAACCATTGTTGTCGCTGAAACCTATAAGCAGAAACACCCCTTGTATGGGAAATTTGTGAAAAAAACCAAGAAATATGTTGCACACGACGAAAAAAATGAGTGCAACGAAGGCGACAAAGTCCGAATCATGGAAACACGCCCCTTGAGTAAAAACAAACGCTGGAGAGTAATTGAAATCATAGAAAGAGCTAAGTAATATGTTACAGCAGGAATCAAGATTAAAAGTTGCAGATAACACCGGTGCCAGAGAAGCACTTGTTATCCGTGTTCTGGGAGGTACCAAAAGACGATATGCCTCAGTGGGTGACAAAATCGTTGTGACCATCAAAGAAGCTACACCTACTGCCAACGCCAAAAAAGGTAGTGTTTCCAAAGCCATCGTCGTTCGTACCAAAAAAGAGGTAAGAAGAAAAGACGGATCCTATATCCGCTTCGATGACAACGCCTGTGTACTGCTTAATGCTCAGGGCGAAATGAGAGGTACCCGTGTTTTTGGACCGGTTGCCAGAGAACTTCGTGACAAAAACCATATGAAAATTGTATCACTGGCCCCTGAGGTGCTTTAAAAATTATAACGATGACAAAACTTAAAATCAAAAAAGGAGACAAAGTTATTGTATTGTCGGGTGCTTCAAAAGCAACCAAAGGCACTGTACTGAAAGTGATGCCCAAAGAAGGAAAAGCCATTGTAGAAGGTGTGAATGTAATTAAAAAACACACCAAACCAAACGCAGAAAATCCTCAAGGAGGCATCGTCGAAGTTGAAGCCCCCATTTATGTCAGTAAACTGGCATTGCTCGACAGCAAAGGAAATCCTACCCGTGTAGGATATGAAATCAAAGACGGTAATAAAGTGAGAATTGCCAAAACAACAGGTAAAGAAATTTAATTATGAGTACAGTTACATACATTCCACGACCACAAATCAAATACAAAGAGGAAATCGTTCCGACACTCAAAGAAGAATTTTCATACTCTTCAGTGATGCAGGTGCCAAAACTCCAGAAAATTGTGTTGAGCCAAGGATTAGGTGCTGCAACAGCAGACAAAAAAATAGTTGATTACGCTGTTGAAGAATTGACACTGATTACTGGTCAAAAAGCAGTGGGCACTATTTCCAAAAAAGACGAAGCCGCATTTAAACTTCGTAAAGGAATGCCCGTGGGTGCAAAAGTAACCCTGAGAGGTATCTAAATGTACGAATTTCTTGACAGATTGATTTCATCTGCATTGCCACGAGTGAGAGACTTCAACGGAATTAGTTCCAAAGGTTTTGACGGAAGAGGAAATTACAACCTGGGCATCAGAGAACAAATCATTTTCCCCGAAATCAATATCGACAAGGTGAAGAAAATTCAAGGAATGGTTATTACAGTTGTAACCAGTGTGACGACCGATAAGGAAGCAAAAGCACTGTTAGAAAAATTCGGTTTACCTTTTAAGAAAGATAACAAATAAGATTATGGCAAAAGAATCAATGAAAGCGCGTGAGCGAAAAAGACGAAGAATGTCAGCCAAATATGCTGAAAAACGCAAAGCCTTGCTGGAAGCAGGAGATTATGAAGGACTTCAGAAATTACCTAAAAACGCTTCTCCCGTTCGTCTTCACAACCGTTGCAAACTAACCGGAAGACCCAAAGGATACATGAGAATCTTCGGAATCTCCCGTGTGACCTTCCGCGAAATGGCAAATCAGGGACTGATTCCGGGCGTTAGAAAAGCAAGCTGGTAAGATTTTGGGCAAATGCCCATAAAATCTATTCAAATACAAATCC
This sequence comes from Weeksellaceae bacterium, assembly GCA_028694715.1. Taxonomy (GTDB): domain Bacteria; phylum Bacteroidota; class Bacteroidia; order Flavobacteriales; family Weeksellaceae; genus Moheibacter. The sequence goes on from JAQVKJ010000009.1 coordinate 13,665, forward strand.
GGTCCCTTTAGGAATCGGATTTTTTTGATTTTACTCTCCAATCCATCACCGATTTTAATGCTAATACTTTATTCCCTATTTTTACCGTTTATCAAAATTTCATGAAATGAGAAAAACAACATCATTACTTTTTGGATTTATCGCAATTTTTTGTTTTGCACAGGAAGATATCACTTATCAGGTTCCTCCACCTGAAATCCTTGAATTGGTGGATTTCCAACGCGCTCCCTCCATCTCCATGGACAGTAAAAAAGAACAAATCGTGTTCATGTACCGAAATACTTACAAGACTTTGGCCGAAATTTCAGAAGAAGAAATGCGATTGGCAGGACTTCGTATCAATCCCAAAACCAATATATCCAGCACGGTAACTTATGTGAATAATATTCAATACAAAAAATTCAAAGACAGAAATCCCTCTCAAATCAAAAATTTACCAGAAAATCCGAGGCTAACCTATTTTATCTGGAGTCCGGATGAAACCAAAAGGGCATTTACCCATACTTCTCAAAGTGGTGTGGAAGTTTGGGTAGTAG
>JAQVKJ010000256.1 GCA_028694715.1 Weeksellaceae bacterium
AATCAAAGAAAATGAAACCCACCAAAGTGGTCGTAGGTATTCTGGACAGCGGTGTGCAGATAACCCACGAAGACCTGAAAAATTACATTTGGGTCAATAAAAAAGAAAAAGCCGGAAACGGAAAGGGCGATGACAACCACGGATACATTGATGACCTCAACGGCTGGGATTTCTGTACATCCGCTGAGGGCGTGGATTACAATGAAGATACCTATGAAGCTACCAGAGTGGTGGTCATGTATGAACCTTATTTCAATTCAGGCGACAGAATCAAAGATGCCGACAACAGAAAAAAAATGCCCGCAGAATATCAAGAATATCTGAGAGCCAGACAAAACTGGGCCGATAAATATTACACTGCAAAGGCAAACGAAGAAAGCAACAGAATGGATGAACAGGCCGAAAAAATCATTGCATTTCTGAATGATTTGAAAGTGTATGCAAAAGACACTCCACTGACTTTGGAAAATTTAGAAACATTGCCACAAAATACCCCAGAAGAACAAACCTCCTACAGCCAAATTGAATTCCTGATTACCAATAATGAGGAATTCGTTGGACTGACCATGGACGAAATCATCAAAGAAGCTGAAAAAGAGTTTGGGGAAGCCAACAAAAGTGTGAACAATGATTTGCAATATGCCTATAACCGTGATTATGACCCTGCAAAAGGAAAACTCGACAAAAAAGGCTATGGAAACAATGAGGTGGAAGGCCCTGATGCATTGCACGGAACCCATGTGGCCGGTATCGTAGCCGCCGAAAGAGGCAACAATATCGGGATGGACGGAGTGGCTGGCGGACTGGTTGAAATCATGTCGGTGCGCATGGTGCCAGATGGTGATGAAAGAGATGAAGATGTGGCCAACGCCATTTATTATGCGGTGGACAACGGTGCAAAAATACTGAACATGAGTTTCGGAAAATCTTTTTCGCCCAACAAAGAATTGGTTTACGAAGCCATCAAATACGCAGAAAGCAAAGGCGTACTCATTTTCCACGCAGCCGGGAACGACAACAAAGACCTGGATTTTAATTACAATTATCCAAGCAATTACAAAGACAACGAAATGACTCCGATGGTGAGCAATATGATTACCGTTGGCGCAAGCACAAGATATCCTGACAGACTGAAAGCCTCCTTCTCAAACTTTGGCGCAGTCAAAGTGGATTTGTTTGCACCCGGTGCTGAAATCTATGCCACCATTCCAGACAATTCCTACAGATATCTGCAGGGGACTTCCATGGCGTCGCCCGTGGCAGCCGGTTGCGCAGCTCTACTTTGGTCTTATTTCCCACAATTGACAGCCAATCAGGTGAAAGAAATCCTGTTTGAAACCGTCAATGTTTCTGAGTCAGAAGTCAATGTAGGCAAAGAAGGCGAACCAAGAAAATTTAGTGATTTGTCTGCTACCGGCGGTGTTGTCGATGTGAACAAAGCAGTCAGATTGGCTTTTGAGCGGTACGGAAAGAAATAACCGCAATCTATCTCACAATGATATATGAAAATCCCGTCGGTCATGGCGGGATTTTTTGATTGTGTTAAAAACTCTTAAACCTAAGAAAAGTCATTGTAGCAGTAAGGTTTGGTGGGATTTATAAGGCTTATATTTGCAACTAAATTAATTTTAGAATGAGAAAAACTTTGTTTTATTTCCTTTTTTCAGCCTTGGTGCTGTCCGTAGGAATTTCGTGCTCGAGTGATGATGATGCTACACCAGAACAGCCACAAGAAAAAGTGCTTCCGGGAACTTGGCAGTTGACCAATATTGACTTTCTGCACATGGAAGAAGGAGGTTTCCCTGCCAGCGATGCATGCATCTGGGAATTGGTTTCTTTTTATGAATTTAAAGAAGATGGAAAGTTTTATTTCCTGTTGACCGACAGCGCTCCACCATTTTTTGACCCCTATGCCAACGAATATTGGTCATGGACTGGAGACGATACCGAATTCATAATCAATCAGATCAACCCGATGTCACCTCCCTATAATTTTAGTATTATGCCCACCGATTTGAATGTGGTAAAACAAAACAATCAATGGAGTATGAAATTTACTTCTGAACTTTCAAACGGTTCAAAAGCCGAATTTACTTTGGTGAAAAAAGAAGTGGATCTGAGCCTGAAACCTGCGGTGACAGACACCGAAGGTCAACCCTATGAATGTAATTTCTTTGGAGGTTAATTGAATAAAATTTCAATAACATAATTTACTGAAAACCGGCTGCCTGATGATTGCTTATCAGTGCCGGTTTTTTCAATTTGAAAAGTTGATTTTATGAAACGATTCATGGTTTTTGCTATATTGATATCATCTGTAAAAATGCAGGCCCAAGACATTGGGTCCATCAGCGGCAGACTTGTCAATGTGCTTGACCGGAAAATTGAAAATATTGAAATCAGATTGAATGAACCACTACAAAAAACTTATACCGATGCGCAGGGAAATTTCACTTTCAATCATTTGAAAGACGGATTTTATGACATTTATGCGTTGTGGGAAGGTGAGACTTACGGGCCTTTTTATGCAAGCGTCGCAAACGGGCAGTCGGAGTTTCTGGAAGTATTTATTGATGAACTTCATCAGGTTTACACCCTTGAAACCGTAAAGATTCAAGCCAAAACCATCAGTGAGAAACTGAAAAACACCGCAATCAAAGCAGAAGTGGTCACCATCAAGGAGAATGCACACAGGGCCAGCTCGGTGGAGGAAATTGTGAATCGTACGCCGGGTGTGAAAATCAGAAATGTTGGTGGAATGGGCGCTGCAGACAATATTGTTATCGGTGGTTTTACAGGAAATTCCATAAAGTTTCTCTACGATGACATTCCGATTGATTATCTTGGCTCCAATTACGGATTGACCAAAGTGCCCACCAATACCATCGACCGCATTGAAATTTACAAAGGTGTATTGCCGACCAAAATTGGAGTGGATGCATTGGGCAGTGCGGTGAACATTATTCCGATAAGTACTGGCAAAACAACGGCTTCGGCTACTTTTGAAAGCGGTTCTTTTGGTACCTATATCTATTCGCTCAACGCCAATGTGAAACTCAATGAAAAACTGTTTGTAGGAACCAACAGTTTTTACAATTATTCAAAAAACAACTACAAGGTGGACCGACTTCCCTACAGGAATCCAGAAACGGGGCAGACGCAATACATTCGTTCCCAACTTTTTCACAATGCATTTGAACAGCTTTCGCTCGAATTATTTGTCCAGGGTAGAGATTTGAAGTGGGCGGATTTGATTGAATTCAAAG
>JAQVKJ010000257.1 GCA_028694715.1 Weeksellaceae bacterium
GAACTCCTGCAGTGTTCAAATTAAATGAAATTGCACCTGAAAGTTCTGCGTCCTTGGCATAAACTGTAATTTCTTCCAATTCCAGCAAGCGCTGACGGGCATAATCAAGAATTTCATGCTCGTGACGATAGATGTTTTCCATCCCGATGGAATTCATGAAATCCAATGCCGTACCCATTACAATATTACCTGCAATATTGGGTGTTCCTGCTTCAAATCTGAAAGGCAGTTTTTCATAAGTGGATTTGTCCATCCACACTTCTTGAATCATTTCTCCGCCTCCGTGAAAAGGGCTGAGTTCATAGAGTGCTTCCTCTTTTCCGTACAAAACACCAACTCCGGTAGGAGCATACATTTTGTGACCCGAAAAAACCAGATAATCGCAATCCATTTTTTGTACATCCAAAGCTATATGAGGTGCTGACTGAGCTGCATCAATCAAAACCCGAGCACCAAGGGCCCGTGCTTTCTCAATAATTTCTCCAATCGGGTTGACTACACCTAACGCATTGGAAACATGGTTGACAGCGACCAATTTCGTGTTTTTGGTCAACAGTACTTCCAGTTTTTCAATTTCAAGTGTACCGTCTTCTTTCAACGGAATGTATTTGAGTTTTGCACCGGTTCGCTGACTAAGCATTTGCCAAGGAACGATGTTGGAATGATGTTCGATTTCTGTAATGAGGATTTCATCAGAAGGGTTCAAAAGTGCCGTCATACCGTAGGCAACGAGATTGATGCCTTCTGTAGTGCCACGGGTGAAAATCACTTGGTGAGCTTCTTTTGAATTGATGAAGTTTTTGATTTTCTCTCTCGAATCTTCCATCATTTGGGTTGCTTCCTGACTCAGCGTGTGGATGCCGCGATGGACATTTGCATTGAATTTTGCGTAATATTCTTCTATCGCATCCAACACAATCTGCGGCTTCTGTGACGAAGCTGCATTGTCAAAGTAAACAAGCGGATTTCCGTTGACCATTCGGTTGAGAATCGGAAAATTGGCTCTGATATTCTGTATATTGAGCAATGTTTGTTCTTTATTTGGATTCATTCTACAAAAGTAAGGATTTATCTTACCATTATGAAGAATTCTGTTTGGTTTCAATCAGAACTCAAAATCATTTTTCAAATATGGCTTCAGATTTTCGTAAGGAACAAATAATTCAAAAAAACCATAGACATAGGGCGTCATTTCATACAATCCGTAATGAAAGGTGATTCCCTTTTTGGACAGGGTGAAATTGCTTGTAAAACTGATTTCATCTGCCAAAAATATAGAGCTTTCGACTTGACTCAAAGGAACTCCGGCAGGAAGATTGAATTTTTCACGCAAAACGCTGTCTAACACCCGGTTGATGGCATCAGATTTTGAAACATCCAAAACATCGCTGATTGCTAACCATTTGTTTTTTCGCTTGTCATAATTATAAAAAAATTGATAGGACATTCCGTGTGCGCCTCCGCTGTATTCATAACCAAAGTGCCGCATAATCAGATGGTCTGTCGTGTTTAAAAAAGGTGAAAAAGATTCATTTAACTGATGATTGAAACTTGCCCTTAATTCTCCAAATTCTTTCCATTGATTTTGAATGTCATTTTTATAAGTTTCTTCCAATTCATCCAAACTCTGCCGGGTAAATGTTTCAAAATCCGCATAAGATTCATACACCTTCACAGCCAATTCTCTCTGCAATTTCTCCTCCTTGGGAACCAAAAAACTGTATTCAAAATAACCTTCAATTTCTTCATTTGAATCGCCTGAATCAATGGGAACTCGTCTTGAATTTTCCAATTTCACCATTTCGGTGTACTTTCCTTTCGGTGCGATTTTCAATTCAAATGGCAGACTTTTATTGCCTTTTTTCCAAATTCCTTTATACACTCCATTTTGAAAATTCCCGATGAATGTTTCCTGAATATTTTCTTCGTCCACATAGGTTGACAATGCCAAATCCTTTGCATTATCAGAAACGGTCTGAAAAACTTCCAAAGGAATTTCTTGAGAATTATAGTAATAAGAATCCACATATGATGGCTCTCCCGGCGCAAACTCACCGATTTGAATAAGCTCCATCGTCACCTTAAATTTGTCGATTTTTCCTTCAAGAATGACATAATCACCATTTTGAGCGGCGAGCAAGGTGGAAACAAATAAAAGCAGAAAAGTGGTCATCCATTTCATGGGTTGAATTTATTTTTGATTATTTAAATACTTCAATAGTTTCTCCGTCCTCGATTGACCGATTACTTCCGTCAATTCCTCTTTGGTGGCGGATTTTATTCTTTTCAGTGATTTGAATTTTCGAAGCAATTCCTGAATGGTTTTTTCACCGATTCCGGGAATTCCATCCAATTCAGAATATAGAGCACTTTTGCTCCGACGGTTTCGGTGCCTTGAAATTCCGAAGCGATGAGACTCGTTCCGTACATGTTGTAGCACTTTCAAGGTTTCAGAAGTTTTGTCCAAATAAAGCGGAACGGAATCACCTGGAAAGTAAATTTCTTCTAATCTTTTGGCGATACCGATGACCGTGATTTTACCGCGCAAACCCAATTTGTCAATGCTCTTCAAAGCTGCGCTCAACTGTCCCTTTCCACCATCGATTAGAATCAATTGCGGCAGCTCTCCTTCTTCTTCCAATACCCTTTTGTAACGACGATAAATCACTTCTTCCATCGTTGCAAAATCGTCCGGTCCTTCCACCGTTTTCACATTAAAAATCCGGTAATCTTTCTTGCTCGGCTTGCCGTCTCTGAACACCACACAGGCCGAAACGGGGTGGGTACCTTGGATATTGGAATTGTCGAATCCCTCAATCAACCGTGGTTCCACAGGCATTCTCAAATCTTTTTTCATCTGCGCCATGATTCTTTTGGTATGTCGTTCAGGGTCAATGATTTTGATTTGTTTCAATTGTTCAATGCGGTAAAACTTGGCGTTTCTTTCGGACAAATCCACCAATTTTTTCTTGTCCCCGATTTTGGGAACGACAATTTTGATTCCGGGAATTTCGAGTTCAAGTTCAAAAGGCAGCAAAATTTCCTTAGAGGTCGAGCCCAAACGGTTGAGAATCTCGATGATGGCTTCTTCCAAAATTTCATCGTTTGGTTCGTCCAATTTCTTTCTGATTTCCTGCGAAAAAGATTGTACCACCAAGCCCTTATTAACCCTAATAAAATTCACATACGCATAAGATTCATCCGAAACGATGCTGAACACATCCACATTTCCGATGGCGGGATTGGCG
>JAQVKJ010000258.1 GCA_028694715.1 Weeksellaceae bacterium
GATAATCAGATAAATCATTCCTTCGGTCCCGGGTGCTTTCACAAAGAATACGCCCAAGACAATTGAAATAATGACCAAAGCGATATTGACGGTGTGTCTTCCGGGATATAGCAATGGACGACTCATTATTTTTCCGTCCAATTTTCCCCAAGCAATCACGGAACCCGTCAGCGTAATTGCTCCGATGAATACACCTGCGAACACTTCGACCAAATGAATGTTTTTTTCAACACCCTCCAAAGCTTGTGAATCCGGGTCTATATAAGAACCAAAACCTACCAAGACCGCCGCCAATCCCACAAAACTGTGGAGTATGGCAATCAGTTGCGGCATGGCGGTCATTTCAACTTTTCGGGCAACGATAATTCCGATGACCGATGCAATGGCAATGGCGATAATGATGTAAACAATGCCGTGTACATCACCACCTAAAACAGTGGCCAAAATGGCGATAACCATTCCGACGATTCCATAAATCACACCTCTTTTGGCTGATTCCTGCGATGACAATCCACCGAGACTCAGGATAAACAAGATACTTGCAAATAGATATGCTGCGGTTTGTATGTGTTCTGATATCATCTTCTTATTTTTTAAACATATTCAACATACGACGGGTCACAAAAAAACCGCCCACTATATTTATACTCGCCACCAAAATCGCAAAGAATGCAAGTATGCTGATTGGACTCGTAATGTCGTCCGTAATCTGAAGCAATCCGCCTACGATGATAATTCCGCTGATGGCATTGGTAACTGCCATTAGTGGCGTATGCAGCGCATGGGTGACATTCCAGATGACTTGCCAGCCTACAAATACTGCCAACACAAAAACGGTCAGGTGTTGCATGAAGTCAGCGGGTGCAAATTGACCAATTAAAAACAGCAAAGCACCGATGATGGCCAATCTGATGAACATTGAAACCGTTGTTTTTCTGATTTTCTCTGCTTCTGCGGCTTTTATTTCTTCTTCTGTCAGTTCTTTCACTACCGGTTTTGGTTTCTGTGGACTTACCGGGAGTGGCGCCGGCGGCCAGTTGATTTCTCCGTTGTAGGTGACCATTGCTCTTGAAACCACATCGTCTTCCATGTTTATTTTGAAATTCTCCGCTTTGCCCATGTCATCGAGCAAGTGGCAGAGATTGTTTCCGTATAATTGGGATGCTTGGTTGGGGAGTTGGTCTAATTTTCCGACGATGGTCACGCCGTTGTCTGTGGTGTAAATTTCACCCGGCTTGGTCAGAACGCAGTTTCCACCGTTGGGTGCTGCCAGATCGACAATCACCGAACCTGGTTTCATGGCTTCCACATGATAATCCAAAATCAGTTTGGGTGCTTCGCGACCGGGAATCAAAGCTGTGGTAATGATGATGTCCACTTCTTTGGCCTGTTCCAAGAACAATTCCATTTCGGCTTTGATGAATTCTTCACTCATTTCTTTGGAGTAACCGGAGGAGGTGGAACCGTCCTCATCGATGTCAACCGTCAGAAACTCTGCGCCCATGGATTCGATTTGCTCGGCCACTTCTTTTCGGGTGTCAAAAGCACGAACAATGGCACCAAGTGAATTTGCTGTTCCAATGGAAGCCAGACCTGCGACACCAGCTCCGACTACCAATACTTTGGCGGGTTCGACTTTTCCGGCGGCAGTGATTTGTCCGTTCAGGAATCTTCCGAAATGAAAAGCTGCTTCAATGACCGCACGGTATCCGTCGATATTGGCCATGGACGAACGAACATCCATTTTCTGTGCTCTTGAGATTCTTGGGATTGCATCCATAGCGATGGCATTGACTTTTTTGTCGGCCAACTTTTGGAGCAAATCCGGGTTTTGTGCAGGCCATAAATAGCTCAGCAGAACCAAACCTTCTTTCATTTCTGAGACCTCGGCTTCTGTGGGTTGTTGAACTTTCAGCACGATGTCAGAACTGCTGTAAATTTCTTTTGCAGTAGGAACGATTGCGGCACCTGCTTCTTCAAATTCTTTGTCAGAGAAATTGGCTTTTGTACCTGCCCCTTTTTGAATACGAACTTCAAAACCTTGTTTCTGAAGTCGTTTGACTGTTTTTGGTGTTGCTGCCACCCGGGGTTCTTCGGGGTTCAGCTCGACCGGAATTCCAACTATCATAAGTTAATTATTTTGGATGTTTCGATTAAAACAAAATCAAAATTCTCTTTGTTTTATTAAACGGGCAAAGTTAAAAAATAAGGTGGAAATACAAAGGATTTAAATCAGTAACTCAAAGTTTATCATTATGCTATGACAGTTGTCAATTTGTTTTATGACAGTGGATTTGTTTTTGGGTTTTCGTCTATTAGATTAATTCTTTCATTTTACAAAATGAAAGTTTTCTCAATCATCACTCTTGTTTTTCTTTTGTCGGGAACTGTAGTAATGGCACAGGAAGGAACAGGGGAAATCCAAAAAGAATCTCAGCCCGTTTTCCCTGCCAATTACAGTATAATAGAAATTTCAAAAGTAGCTGTATTTCCCGGTTGCGAAGAATTTGAAAACGAAAAAAATAAACTTCAAATATGTCTGGTAAAAGAGCTTAATGAAAAAATGGAAAAGCAATTATCTGATTTTAAAGATTATATGAAAGAAGCAGAAATATACAGAATGAGCACAAAGATTCAGTTTGTTATTGATCAGGACGGTAGAATTGTTCAAATTAAAAATATCGATAAAAACAACCGGCTTGGAACTGAAGCTGTAAAAGCTTTGGAAAGAATTTCATACGATATGATAACCAATGGAGAAATTATTAAACCGGCTGAATTGGTGAATGGTATTAAAGTAAAATTAGTTTATACACTTCCGGTAGTGTGTGTGGTTCAGCCTTAATTAGAAATTATCTCTTTTCAAGAAAATCCAATTAATTTTTAATCAATATTTCATATTCCAAATTAAATTTTAAATTTTGTAGAGAAACAAACAGTTCCGAAATGGCCGTTTCGGAACTGTTTGTTTCTGAAATAATACTTTATATCCTTATTAAAATCTGGTTTCTAAATAATAAGGTAGCATTTTGCGCCAAGTCGGCCAGTCGTGGGTCATGTCCGCACCCCAGATATCGAGTTCATAGTTGATGCCTTTGTTGTACAAAACCCCTGCAAAATCTTTGGAAGCTTCCGGATCTTCATAATCTCCGCTTCCGGTCAGAATATTGATATGTTTGCTTTTTCGGATATTGTCCAAATACCATTCGTCCGCCAAGTTGGGCATATAATTCATC
>JAQVKJ010000259.1 GCA_028694715.1 Weeksellaceae bacterium
TGCTTATATCACAAAAAATTATACAACCGATGTGCTGATAGACTTGGCGACACTGACCGGTAGCGTGGTAAGAATGTTCGGTGAGAAATGCGCTGCTTATTTTTCTAACAATCCATTGCTCAAAAATCGCTTGGAAGCTTCTGCCGAAAGAACAGGACAGAAAATCTGGAATCTGCCGCTTTGGGAAGATTGGTCGGAGGAAATCAAATCTGATGTGGCCGATTTGAAAAACATTTCTCTTCTTCCCAATAGCGATTGTATTGTAGCTGCTAAATTTTTGGAACAGTTCATCGACGGGCATACCAACTGGGCGCATTTGGACATTGCCGGAGTTGCTTTCACAAAAGTAGATTACATGCAAGAATCTGCGGCGACCGGATACGGCGTCAGGCTTTTACTGGATTTGATTGAAAATCTAACACCCGACACAAATTAAGTAGAATGTTTTTTCAGTTTAAAATTCAGCTAAAACACGCCATTGCGCCACCCGTCTGGAGAAAACTGATGCTCCAGAAGAACATTACATTCGAAGAATTCCATCAAATCATTCAGCTTGTCATGGGTTGGGAAAACCGTCATGAATATCGTTTTTTGGTCAGGGATCAAAATCTGCTTTCGAAAATCGGGCAAGTAGAAAAATTTAAAAACCAAAATTTATCGGTTTTGAACAAGGCGCAACTTTGTTTGTCGGATTATTTTTCGGACCAGCAAAAGTCGCTGGTTTATGTATATGATTTAGAAAATGAGTGGGTGCATACGGTTCATCTTGAAAATACGATTGAAAATCATGATTGTCCTTTGGAAATTTTGGGTGGTCAAGGTGCTTGTCCACCTGAGAATTCGGGAGGGATTTGGGCTTATCAGAGGGTCAAGGAATTTGTGAAAAATCCTGAAAAACCCGAATGGCATGAGGTGATGTGGGAAATGTTCGGTCATTTGTTAGAAGAAGATTTTGACCCGAATGATTTTGATTTGGAGCTCGTTCAGCAAAAACTAATGAAATGGTATTCCGAAAATAAAAGCCAATGAATCCACAAAAATCAAATTCAATAAGCATATTCATAGTTGTTTCGTTAAATTCGCACCAAGAACATTTGCTATGAAGAAGTTATTTGCAGTCTTGTTAGTTGGTTTGGTTTTTGTTTCTTGCGAGTCCATGAAAGACAGTAGCAAACAGCAGAACGGACAGGAAACCGAAATCTGGGAACAAGGATGGGTCATCATCAATGGAAAAATCACCGAAGTACATCCTCAACAAGACAGTCAGACCATCACACTGAAAGGCAGTGACGGAGTGGATTATAAATGTATGGTAAGCATCGAGAAATTGGGAGACAACCGTACACAATATCGCCAGTTTGGCGTCGGAGAGAGCATTGGATTTCGAGGAAGTTTGTCGGAAGACAATACGATGGTGGTCAAAGAAATCCTTGAACACCGCTAAGTCTCTGTCAACTGACGCAGTCTAATTTATTAATTTCAAAAATCAATTAAAGTACAAGATTCATGTACAAACTAAAAATACTCGATTCAAACTTTGTAACTCATAATGTCAAACGGTTCATTGTAGAAAAACCCGAAGGTTTGGTTTACAGACCGGGACAATCAGTAAATATTTCACTGAATTTGCCGGGCTGGGAAAATGAACTCCGGAAATTTTCTTTCACCTCTTTGAACGATTGGCCTTATTTGGAGTTTATCATCAAGATTTACGAAGACCACCACGGGGTCACTCAACAACTGGGCAAAATGAACGCAGGTTCAGAAATTTTTTTGCACGATGTTTTTGGAACCATTCAATACAAAGGTCCGGGGATTTTTATCGCCGGAGGAACCGGAATAACACCTTTCCTTGCCATTTTCAGGGCCATGTATTACAGCGGAAATCTGAAAAACACCGGATTGATTTATTCCAACCGTACTCAGCATGATGTCATTTTGCACGAGGAACTCGTCAAAATGCTCGGGCCTGCTTATATGAATGTTTTTACCCGAGAAGGTGTGATTGGTTTCAAAGAAAAGAGAATTGACAAAAAGTTTCTCATAGAGAACATCAGCTACTTTGGCGGGCTTTTCTATGTTTGCGGAACGCTTGATTTCACTGAACAAATCACCAAAGACTTAATCAGTTTGGGTGCCAGAACCGATTCTGTGGTGATTTGATTCAGTCTTGGGCAAAAATGGTTTTATAAGCTTCGAATTCTTCCATTAGCTTTTCTTCTATCGCTTTGGGCATTCTGCGCGTAGGTTCGGAAGCAGTGTCACTGAGTGCCGGGAATTCATTTTTTTGCGGAATCAGAGCTATGCTTTCTACCAGTAATTCGATTTCAGTTTCATATTGTCGATAGGCCAATGAATGAAAGGTGTCGTTTTTGTAAACCGGTATTTCTTTTTGTTTAATTAAATAACCTGCATCTGCGGTGGAATCCACAAAATGGCAGGTGACACCCGCTTTGATTTGTTTGTGAATCGCCCATTTCAGTGAATCCAGTCCGCGCACCAATGGCAACCATCCGGGATGAGAATTGATGAGCCGGTGTTGTTCAACCAAATCGTCGGGCAATAATCCTGCGCCTGCAATCAGCACAAAATCGGTGGGATTGTTGTCCAAATAAGTTTTGATTTCAGCCGCTTCCACGATTTTGAAACCATAACCGAGACGGCTACACAAATCGGCAGTAGAAACCTCTATTGCCTTTGATGGTCGGTGTGTGTAAATGGGTTTGAAAGGATTTTCACGATACACAAACGGAAGTGCAAGTACAGTAACTTTATTGTAAGCTTTTGCTTTCAGACCAAACAAAACATCCTGGGTTTTTCTGTGCGGCGTATTGTAGCTGATCACCGCTATTTCCTGTGAATTGGAATTCATTTAAGTATATAATTTTTGTGGTATTCAATCAAATTGTCAACCGGCTTTTTAACGATGTGCCCGACTTTCAAATGATAAACCGGTGCGACAGCCCTGATGATGTCTTCATAATAATGAGCGACTGAACCGATGAAATTCACTTCACAATAACGGGATTCGGGATTGGGCAGTACCTGATTTTCAAAGAAAGCAGCCATTGAATCAAAAATTAGATGCTGAATAAAAGGCTCTTGTTTGTGCTCATAAATGAATTTGCTGAACGAAGCCAAATAAGCATTGGCCAAGGGTTTCTGATAGACATTCACATTGAGTTCGCTGATGGTCAAATGATAGGAATCATCAAAAGCTTTGGACAGTGGTTCG
>JAQVKJ010000260.1 GCA_028694715.1 Weeksellaceae bacterium
ATGGTTTGCCATGCATCATCCGTTTACGTCGCCCAAACCGGAAGATATTTCAAAACTGAAAACCAATCCCGGCGAAGCCAGAGCCAATGCTTATGATTTGGTGCTGAATGGAAATGAAATCGGTGGTGGTTCCATACGGATTCACGACCAGAAACTTCAGTCTCAGATGTTTGAACTGCTTGGTTTTACCAAAGAACAGGCACAGGAGCAATTTGGATTTTTGATGAATGCTTTTCAATACGGTGCTCCTCCACATGGTGGTTTGGCATTTGGCTTTGACCGTTTGGTTTCCATTCTGGACGGCAGCGAAACCATCCGAGATTATATTGCATTTCCGAAAAATAATTCAGGAAGGGATGTGATGATTGATGCCCCCTCGCCCATTGACCCATCGCAGTTGGAGGAATTGAATATCAGCCTGAAAGAATAATATCATCAATAAGAAAACAATCCCAACTGCTTTATATACATTTACACTAATATCGGATAAATATATTTTATTGTTATCCGATATTAATAAATAAATTGTATATTTGTGGGGTGAAATGGCATGAAACAACATATTATTTTGAAGGGCTTGAAAATCAACTCGAACGAATTCGGCAAAAAAAAACTGAATTAGACGAATTGCGTCCTATCCCGACTTATGCATTGAAAAGCATCAAAGAAAGTCTGATGCTTGAATGGACCTACAATTCAAACAGCATTGAAGGCAACACACTCAGCCTGAATGAAACCAAAATGGTCATAGAAGAAGGAATGACCGTAAAAGGAAAATCATTGAAAGAGCATTTTGAGGCCATCAATCATCAGGAAGCCATTGACTACATCACAGAGCTGGCGTCCATAGAATCAGATTTGACGGAAAAAGATATTCTAAATGTTCATGAACTGGTTTTGAACAACATAGAGAAAGAAATTGCAGGGCGTTACAGAACTTCTGGGGTCAGGATTTCAGGTGCCAACTTTGTTCCGCCAAACGCATTGAGAGTCAGCGAGTATATCACTGAATTAATCGACTGGGTCAATTCATGTGATTTGGACATCGTTATAGCTTCTACTCTGTTTCATCACAGATTTGTGTGGATTCACCCGTTTTTTGACGGCAATGGCAGAACAGTCCGCTTGATATTCAACCTTCTGTTGATGAGAGCGGGTTATCCGCCGGCCATCATATTGAAAAATGATCGAAAAAAATATTATGATGCGCTCAATCAGGCCAACAAAGGAGATTGCTCCAAATTGGTTTTGTTGGTTCTTCAGTCCTTGGAACGAAGTCTGAACATATATTTGGGTGCTCTGAACAATACTTACGAACAATACGATACCATTGGAAAAATTGCAGAAGACGAAAGAATTCCATACAGTCAAGAATACCTGAGTTTATTAGCCAGAAGAGGGAAAATTGATGCGTTTAAAGAAAGTCGAGACTGGCTGACCACCAAAAAAGCGGTTTGGGATTATATAGAAAAACGAGAGCGAAAAAGAAAATTGAATTAGATTTGCTTATTTTTCAGGGCAAAATATAATTCAAACCTCTTGGGTATGTGGTTGTAGAGGTTTACAAAATATTAATAAAATTGAATTTAGAATTTTCCATCATCATTGCGGTTTTTCAACGAAAAGATGAATTGACCGAACTTCTCCAAAGTCTTGCTATACAATCAGATTCGGATTTTGAGGTAGTCGTGGTGGATGATGGTTCGCCGGATTCGTTGGCCCAGGTCGTTGAAAAATTTCGATTTAAATTAAACATTCAATATTTCCGAAAAGAGAATTCCGGACCTGCAAAATCGAGAAACTTTGGGATGCAAAAAGCGATTGGCGATTATTTTATTTTTCTGGATTCGGATACCATCGCACCTCCAAATTACATTGAAACAATCCGAAAAAAATTGGAAGAAAATTATACCGATGCCTTCGGCGGACCTGATGCTGCTGACGAGAACTTTACGGATTTGCAAAAGGCAATTTCATTTTCCATGACTTCTTTTCTGACCACCGGAGGAATTCGAGGAAAAAGCGAGAAGACAGGGAAGTTCCAACCAAGGAGCTTCAATATGGGAATTTCAAAAAAGGCATTCGAGAAGACCGGTGGTTTTGGAAACTTGCGATTTGGTGAAGACCCGGATTTGAGTATAAACTTGTGGGACAATGGATTGGAGACACAATTGATAAAGGAAGCCTTTGTTTATCACAAAAGAAGAACTTCGTTGAGAAAATTTTCCAAACAAGTGTATCAGTTCGGGGTGGCAAGACCGATATTGAACCAAAGACATCCGAAGTACAAGAATATAACTTTTTGGTTACCAACCATTTTCGGCTTGGGGTTCATGCTTGCCTTGGTTTGTATTGCACTTTATTTTTTTGGATACAACAAAATTTTATTATTGATTCCTGCTTTTGGATATATGGTTTATTTTATCTTGATTTTTATATTTTCAGTGATTGAAAATCAAAAACTTAAAATCGGTTTCTTGTCAATTGGAACTACCATTATTCAATTCATCAGTTATGGTTTTGGTTTTTTGAAATCATGGATTTACTTGAATGTCTTTGGAATGAAAGCGGAAAAAGCTTTTCCCGGACATTTTATGAAATAAGTCTTCGGGCAAATTAATTTTGTTTTGTATCTTTGAAAGCGATGCGAATTCGAAGGATTTTATTGGTAATTCTCAGAACTACACGCTCAGTTTGTAGTTAATTCAATCAATTATAAATCAATTAATTGCAGAGTGAAACAATAAATCATTAACAACAAAAAACACAAATAGATATGTCAGAAGGATTAAAAAGCGTTGAATACGGGCTTGAAAAAATATTTGAAGGCGCGCAAGATTTTTTGCCCATATTGGGTACGGATTATGTGGAATTTTATGTAGGAAATGCCAAACAGGCAGCGCATTATTATAAAACCGCATTTGGTTTTCAGTCGTATGCTTATGCAGGTTTGGAAACCGGTTTGAAAGATCGTGCTTCTTATGTGGTCATACAGGACAAAATCAAATTGGTGCTGACCACTGCGCTGAATTCTGCTTCGCCCATCGGTGAACATGTGAAAAAACATGGCGACGGCGTGAAGGTGATAGCACTTTGGGTGGAAGATGCGCGCAAATCATTTGAGGAAACGACCAAATGAGGTGCAAAAGCATATATGGAACCCACGGTCAAAACGGATGAATCCGGGGAAGTCGTGCAATCAGGTATTTACGGGTATGGCGAAACT
>JAQVKJ010000261.1 GCA_028694715.1 Weeksellaceae bacterium
AAATCTTCGGTTTTGTACGGAATTCCTTTGTAGAGATAATCATTGGGTTGTGATTGAAAATAACGAAAATTAGAAGGTGGAATATTCAAATCCAGTTCTTCCTTCAGTTCTCGGGCACAGGTTTTTTCCGCCGTTTCATCCGGGTCGGTAAATCCGCCGGGCAAGTCGAGCATACCTTTTTTGGGTTCACGGTTTCTGACCGTAAAAAGTATTTCTCCGCCTCTTTCAATGATGACCGCCACCGCAGCTGCCACATTGTGAAAATAGACCATATTGCAGTCAAAACATTTGAACCGGCGATTGTTTTCAAAACCAAAGTTTTTTGATGCGCAATTCGGACAGAATTTAAAGAAGCTCATTTGTATTTGTTTTTCAATTCAACTTTTCCAAAGTTCTGAACTTTGGAAAAGTTTTTAAATTTAAACTATATTTATCAAATGGATAGAATTTATAAAAATGCTGAAAAAAGGAGACAAAGCCCCGGAATTTGAAGGAACCAATCAGGACGGAAATTCAATTAAAAGCTCAGATTACAAAGGAAAAAAATATGTGATTTTCTTTTATCCCAAAGCCAGTACGCCCGGTTGTACGGCGGAAGCTTGTGATTTGCGAGACAATGAAGAAGCACTGAAAGCAAAAGGATATGAAATCATTGGTGTAAGTGCAGATTCAGTGCGACGACAAAAAAACTTCGCGACAAAAAATGACCTGAATTATCCGCTCATTGCCGACGAAGAACGGAAAATCATCAATGCCTTTGGTGTTTGGGGAAGAAAGAAATTCATGGGCCGGGAATTCGATGGAATTCATCGTACTACATTTATAATCAATGAAAAAGGCATCATTGAAAATGTTATCGAAAAGGTCAAAACCAAAGAACACGCGAAGCAGATTTTGGAGTTGGATTAAGCCGAACAGAGTTTTTTGGATTCTGTTTTTACCGATTACTTTTATTGTGGTTTTTTTACGAAATGTAAAATAGCGAACGGTTAATTTTCAATAATCAATAAAAAAAGTATCATTGAAAAGGCAGAGGCAAATTTCGACTTATGTCAGAAATAAAGTTTAATGTAGTATAAATAATCATTTTCATCAGAGATTTCTATATACAAATCGAGGTCTCTTTTTAGTTGCAAGAATTTTTGAAAACATAGAACATTTTTATCAGGACAACAAAGAAGTCTATGAAAAACTGATAGAAGCTAAGGTTCAGCAAATTCAATTATTGCAGAGCCTGTTAGGAAAATAGCAAAACAAATTGTGAATAAAAATATCTTCAACGACGGAATTTGTCATTATTAAGCCTTAATTTTGAAAAACAACTTTAAAAACAGGAAATTTAATTATAAAAACGACAAAAATGAGCGATTTAGACAATAAAAAGAAAGCATTGCAATTGGTTTTGGACAAGATGGACAAGACTTATGGAAAAGGTACCGTGATGCGGATGGGCGACAGCGCAGTGGAAGACGGAATTGGAGTTATTCCTTCCGGTTCTCTCGGTCTGGACATTGCGTTGGGCATCGGCGGTTATCCGCGCGGAAGGGTAATTGAAATTTACGGTCCTGAATCTTCCGGGAAAACTACGCTGACCTTGCATGCAATTGCAGAAGCCCAGAAAGCCGGCGGCATTGCCGCATTCATAGATGCGGAACATGCTTTTGATAGATTCTATGCGGAGAAATTGGGAATTGATGTTGAGAATTTAATCATTTCACAACCCGACAATGGCGAACAGGCACTTGAAATTGCTGACAACCTCATCCGTTCGGGTGCGATTGATATCATCGTGATTGACTCCGTGGCAGCTTTGACTCCCAAAGCCGAAATCGAAGGTGAAATGGGCGATTCAAAAATGGGATTGCAGGCAAGACTGATGTCACAGGCACTGCGAAAACTGACGGCAACCATAAGCAAAACAAAGTGTACCTGTATATTTATCAACCAATTGAGAGAGAAAATCGGAATTATGTTCGGTAATCCCGAGACCACAACGGGTGGAAATGCATTGAAGTTTTATTCATCCGTCCGATTGGACATCCGAAGGATTTCACAGATCAAAACCGGTGATGAAGCCACCGGAAACCGGGTGCGGGTGAAAGTAGTCAAAAACAAAGTCGCACCACCGTTCAGACAAGCTGAATTTGACATTATGTTTGGAGAAGGAATTTCAAAAGTAGGTGAGATACTCGATATCGGGGTTGAAAAAGGAATCGTCCAGAAAAGCGGTTCATGGTACAGTTACGGAGACACCAAACTCGGTCAGGGTCGTGATGCGGTAAAAGAATTACTCAAAGACAATCCTGAACTTTCTGAAGAATTGGAAGAAAAAATCAAAGTTGCCATCAAGGAAGCTTAATTTTATGATTATAATTAAATATTAACTCTGGCTAAGTTCAATGCTTTGCCAGAGTTTTTTATGGATAAAAATAAAATCTCTGAAATCAATATTTTCACTAAATTGAGACCGAAATAAATAAGCAATATGAAAAATTATTTACACATCCTGTTGATTCTTACAGGAAGTCTCTTGCTGGCGCAAAATCCGAATTTCATTCAGGGCGAAATTCTTGTCCGTCTGACAGACAATACCCCAATACAAGATTTCATTGATAGAAATCCTTCGTTAAAACAAGCTGAAGCCCGGCAGGTTTCTAAAACTATGAACATTTGGAAAATTAAAATTGATGAGGAGAATTTTTCGGAAAACCAAGCTGTGAAAGAAGTGTACAACGACCCTGCCGTCATTGATGCTCAACTCAATCATACCATTACACTCAGAAATATTCCCAACGACCCGATGTTTCCGCAGCAATGGCAATATTATCAAGAAAATGACAAGGACATTGATGCAGACGAAGCCTGGGACATTACCACCGGTGGCTGGAATACCGATGGAAATGAAATCGTGGTGGCCGTCATCGATGACGGTCTCAATGCCAATCATCCCGATTTGGAAGGAAATCTCTGGGTGAATTATGGTGAAATTCCTGACAATGGAATTGATGATGACGGCAACGGCTATATCGATGATATACATGGTTGGCATGTATATTACAACTACGGAAACATTGACACCAATGGTTGGCATGGAACGCCTGTTTCGGGTATCGTGGGAGCGGTTGGCAACAATGGAGTAGGTGTGGCCGGCGTCAATTGGGATGTCAAAATCATGACCATTGTTTTGTTTGGAGCAGCCGAATCGGATGT
>JAQVKJ010000010.1 GCA_028694715.1 Weeksellaceae bacterium
GTTGAACTGTCTTTTACAATTCCTGAAATTTTGGTCTGCCCCATCAAACTGATTACAGTAAGCATAAAGAGTGACATTGTTAACAATAATTTATTCATTTAAAGAATTTTTATCTTTACTTTGCAATCTCAATTTTCGTATCAGCGGCAAATTTAATAAATTGTTATGTGTAAATTTAATAATTCCAAACGAATCACTCTTATTGCACTGTTTTTCTTATCAACAATTGTTTTTTCACAACAAAAGTACCAGTCTGCAACAATCGCTTTTTATAATGTTGAAAACCTGTTTGACACCATTGTATCAGTTGGCTATATAGATGGAACAAGACAACCCGATGATCCTCAATACCACATAAGCATACCAAAATCTGATATTTCAAAATATGATACCGTCTATTACAGACAACGATATGAGTACGACAAAATCAATGGTAAAAAAATCATCAGACCTTTGATTCTACAAGAAGATGAATTCTCTCCTGGTGGGAAAAAAGAGTGGAATTCAGAAAAATATCTACGCAAATTACATCAGCTATCTAAAGTGATTTCACAAATCGGAAAAGATGAGACCGGTACACCGCCGGTCATCGTTGGGCTGAGCGAGATCGAAACCCGACAAGTAGTGGAAGATCTGGTCAATCAACCGGCGTTGAAACCATACAATTATGGAGTGGTTCATTTCAATTCAATGGACGCCAGAGGAGTGGATTTGGCATTGATATATCAGAAAAACAGGTTTCGAGTAACTCTTGAAAAACCTTATCCACTCGACCTCTATGACCTGAGTGGAAAAAAAATATATACACGAGACATACTGAGGGTAACCGGCATTATGGACGGTGAAGAAATCACCTTTCTGGTCAACCACTGGCCTTCCCGCTCGGGCGGCGAAAAGAGAAGTCAGCACAACCGGATGAAAGCGGCTCAAAAAGTAAAAGCCATATTTGATGAAATCAGAGCAGAAAACCCCGATGCAAAAATTATTGCTATGGGAGACTTCAATGACGACCCTGTCAATGCAAGTATCAAAGAAGGCATTGGAGCCATCGGCAAAAAAGAGAAGGTCGGGAACAAGGACATCTACAATCCCATGGAAAGCATGTACAAAAAAGGACTCGGGACACTGGCTTACAGAGATTCGTGGAACCTTTTTGACCAATTCCTCATCAGCGGTTCATTGGTGGAAAACCAAAAAAAATTCAATTCGTTCAAAGTTTATAAAGTAGAAATCTTTTCGCCGCCATACTTGTACTCTCCCGAAGGTCCATACAAAGGATATCCCTACAGAATGTTTGGTGGTGATACCTATTATCCCAACGGTTACAGCGACCATTTTCCTATTTACACGATTCTGCTGAGAGCAGTCAACTGATATCGTCAGTTCATGTTATAAATCTAAAACCTAACTTTATAAAATCCGGTCACAAAAGAATTCAATCCGGTGCTTGTTCTCATTTTTCATTCACTATTTTGAAATTTGATGTCATACCTTTGCAGAATATGAGATTCCGCTTGAGGTATATATTATTTTATTTAATGGCATTTGGCGCAACAGCCGCTCATGCACAGCAAAAAACACCCAAAGTGGGTGTGGTGCTCAGTGGTGGGGGTGCAAAAGGCTATGCCCATATCGGTGCTCTCAAAGTAATTGAAGAAGCGGGTGTAAAAATCGATTATATCGGCGGGACGAGCATAGGTGCCATTGTAGGAGCGCTCTACGCTTCTGGCTATTCGCCAGACGAACTAGAAGAAATCATGTATTCGCTTGATTTGAGCAGTATGATTATGAACGAAAAATCAAGAAGAGAGCTTCCTTTTTTTGACAAAACCTACCGCGAAAAATACCTACTTGAATTACCATTTGACGATTTCAAATTAAGGTTTCCAAATGCATTGTCAAGCGGTCAAGGTACAGCCGATGAACTGACTTATCTGTTCAGACATGTGCACGACATCGAAAATTTTAATGAACTGCCTATTCCTTTTGTATGTGTTGCCACCAAACTCAGCAATGGCGAATCGGTGGTGTTTCACAGCGGTTACCTGCCCCAAGTCGTACAGGCCAGTGGTGCTTATCCCACTCTATTGGAGCCGGTCAGGATTGACAACGAACTCTATATTGACGGTGGGGTGAGAAACAATTATCCAGTGCGTGAAGTACTGGATTTAGGTGCTGATTTCATCATTGGTATAGACCTTCAAGAAGGTCTGCTCGAAGATGCAGAACTTAATTCAGCTACCAAAGTAATCGAGCAAATCATCACTTACAATATAGCCGAAAAATCGGTGGTGCAAAGCAAACTGGTTGATCTGAGTATCAAACCCGATTTGAAAGGCTTTACAGTAACGAGTTTTGATAGTAAAACAGAAATCATCAACTCAGGCGTGGAAGCTGCAGAACTCAAGCTTGACGAATTGAAAAAAATTGCGGCTGCACAAGGAAATCCCAAAATCAAACACCATTCACAAGACGAATTTGAATTTGTGCTACTCACCGATGTGAAAATCAAGGGATTGGAAACTTTCAGTCGGTCTTATGTCAAAGGAAAACTCGGCATCATACCACCGCAACTGGCATCATACAAAAACATTCGCGACGGCATCAAATCATTGTATTCTTCAGGCAACTTCAACAAGGTTTATTACCGTTTGCTCGACAACGAAGCGGGACACAAAACGCTGTCGATTTTCGTGGAAGAGAACCCCAATCGTCAGTCGATAAAATTCGGACTTCATTACGACGATTTGTTCAAAACCGGTTTGTTGCTCAACTACAGCAGCCGTCATGTGATTTTTGACAATTCTGTGTTTTCTGCTGACTTCATTTTAGGTGATTTTCCGCGTTACCAACTGAATTATTTTGTTGACAATGGTATTTATCCCAGCTTTGGATTCAATTCAAATTACAAAAGATTTGATTCAAAAATCAGTGCTTCCAATTTTGACGAAGACGCCCAAGGTGTGGCTTATAACTACAATTTCAGTGAATTTCTTAATAAATTTTACCTACAATCCACACTCTATGACAAATACGCATTGGGCGGAGGAATTGAGCATCAGTATCTGAGCGTTAAAACCGATAATCTGCCCATTAACAATCCGCTACGGGTCATCGAAAACAGTTATTTTTTAAGCCTATACGGATTTTTAAAAATTGACAATCTCGACAACCCAAATTTTCCAATGAATGGCTTGAAACTAAATGGGCTATTCAAATACATACTCAAATCTAACACCGATGATTTTGAAGAATCCCCCGTTTTTTCAGTTTCATTGGATGCCAACAAATCACTTAACAACTGGTTAGGTATCAAGGCATTCGGGAAGTTTGGCACATTTTTCAGCAGTCAACCCAAATTGGCACAAAGTTTTGCACTTGGTGGATATGTTGAACAAGAGTTCATGAATTACTCCCGCTTTTACGGTTTGCCTTTCTTCACCATTGGTGGCAACAATGTGCTGATTATTGGTGGAAGACTTCAGGCAAAGGTTTTAAAAAATCACTATTTCTCCTTTGTCTCCAACTTCGCCAACATTTCCAATCAAATTGAAGATTGGAAATTTTTGAAATACCATTACTCTGGCTTTGGGATTGGCTATGGATATGACAGCCCGTTGGGGCCAATTAACGGTTTGTGGATTTATTCACCAAATACAAAAAAGGGAATCTTCAATGTATCTCTCGGATTTTGGTTTTAAATTTGCAAAATGATAATGTTTTTCAGTGAAACCAATTTTGAAACCGAAGCCATTGAAAGTTGGAAGGAGTGGATAGAATCAGCCACAAGGAAAGAGGGTTTTGAAACAGACAAAATCAACTATATTTTTTGTAGCGATGATCAACTCCTTCAAATCAACATTGAATATCTACAGCATGATTATTACACAGATGTCATTGGGTTTCAGTATTCCAAAGGAAACAAACTTTCGGGCGATATTTATATCAGCATTGACCGGGTCAGAGAGAATGCAACTGAAAATTTGGTGAGTTTCGAAAAAGAACTCGCAAGAGTTATGATTCACGGCATACTTCACTTTATGAATTACAAAGACAAAAATGAGGCAGAAGTCCAACAAATGAGACAAGCAGAAGACAAACATCTAGCTTGTCTGGATGAAAATTACTAAATGTTCCACGTGGAACATTCAAAAATAACAAGAAACAATGTTTTTAAATGATTATGACATAATTGTGGTGGGAGGCGGCCATGCGGGGGCAGAAGCAGCTTCTGCAGCTGCAAAGATGGGCTCCAACACCCTGCTGATTACAATGAACCTGCAGGCCATAGCACAAATGTCCTGCAACCCAGCCATGGGCGGGATTGCCAAAGGACAAATCGTGAGAGAAATAGATGCCTTGGGCGGGATGTCGGGCATCATCACCGACAAAACAATGATACAATTCAGGATGCTGAACCGCTCAAAAGGCCCCGCCATGTGGAGTCCAAGGGCACAGTCAGACAGGATGAGATTTGCAGAAGAATGGCGTCTCACCTTGGAAGCCAATCCAAAAGTGGATTTTTTTCAAGACATGGTCAACGGACTTTTGGTAGAAAATAACAAAGTTTGCGGCGTAAAAACAGGAATGGGATTCAACATCAAATCAAAAGCAGTCATACTGACCAATGGCACATTTTTGAACGGACTGATTCACATAGGTGAAAAGAATTTCGGCGGTGGAAGAATGGGAGAAAAAGCAGCCACAGGCATCACAGAACAACTCGTTGAATTGGGATTTGAATCGGGTAGAATGAAAACAGGAACTCCACCGAGAGTGGACGGAAGATCGCTTGATTTTTCTAAAATGGAAGAACAGGGCGGAGATGAATTCCCACAGAAATTTTCATTTACCGATACCCAGACACTCAAAAAACAAAGAAGTTGCTGGATTACCTATACCAATCCTATGGTGCATGAATTGCTCAGAGAAGGATTCGACCGTTCTCCCATGTTCAACGGGGCTATCAAGAGTACCGGACCCAGGTATTGTCCGTCCATAGAAGATAAAATCAATCGATTTGAAAGCCGTACAAGACACCAAATATTTGCAGAACCAGAGGGCTGGAACACTATTGAATATTATGTAAACGGATTCTCTACCTCTCTGCCAGAAGACATACAAGCAAAAGCATTGAGGTCAGTACCCGGTTTTGAGAAAGTGAAATTTTTTAGACCTGGCTACGCTATTGAATACGACTATTTTCCCCCAACGCAAATCAAACATACGCTAGAAACAAAACCAATTGAAAATCTATATTTCGCAGGACAAATCAACGGCACAACCGGTTATGAAGAAGCCGCCTGCCAAGGACTGATCGCAGGCATGAACGCACACTTGAAAATTAACGAAAAACCTCCATTTGTGCTAAAAAGAAACGAGGCCTACATAGGCGTTCTCATCGATGATTTGATAACCAAAGGGACAGAAGAGCCCTATAGAATGTTTACCTCCAGGGCCGAGTACAGAATACTGCTCAGACAAGACAATGCAGATGAAAGACTAACCGCACTTTCACATTCGGTAGGGTTGGCATCAGAAGAAAGACTCAAAAAAATTGAAAACAAATACAAAAAAGCCAGAAGCCTAATTTCTTTTTTGAAAGAAAATTCAGTGCATCCAGAGGAAATCAATCCGGTGATTGAAGCAAGAAATGGCACTCCATTGAAGCAAAGCTACAAAATGGATGTGGTGCTGAAAAGGCCCGAAATTAAGCTGGAAGATTTTGAAAAATTCGAACGAATCCAACGGTTCATTGCCGAAAATCAGCTTGGAGAAGAGGAGTTAGAGCAAACAGAAATCCATATCAAATATGAAGGATACATAAAAAAAGAAAAAGAAAATGCCGATAAATTAAAGCGACTCGAGAATCTTAAAATCCCAACAAACTTTGATTATTCGCGACTGAAATCAATTACTGTAGAAGCAAGGCAAAAACTGACAAAATTAAAACCCGAAACCATTGCCCAAGCATCCAGAATCAGCGGAGTTTCTCCTGCAGATATTAGTATTTTGTTGATTTATTTGGGCAGATAAACAATTGTTCCACGGGGAACAATTTGATAATACATTGTTTATGAGATGATTGAATCGAATTTATACATAAAAACAAAGGACTATTTTCTGTCGGGAGAAGAATTCAGCCTATACAAACATCCGGAATTGGATTACCTACAAACCCATCCTGCTCCGCTTGATAGGCTGATGGAATACTACAAAAGTGAGGAATATATTTCTCACTCAGACGCAAAAAATAGTTTGATTGAAAGAATTTATCATTGGTCAAAAAAATACAATATAGCTTATAAATTTTCAAAACTGGGTTATGAGAATGGCGAAAAAACATTGTTGGATTATGGATGCGGAACAGGTGATTTTTTAAAATATGCACAAAAAAAAGGGCTAAATGTTTACGGCATTGAACCCAAACCTGAAGCTCTGAAACTCACTCAAAAAAAAATAGGTGAGAACTGCGCAAGTGATTTGAAGCTGACAGAACTTGACCAAACTTTTGATTACATTACACTTTGGCATGTATTGGAACATGTTCCAGATTTGGAAGGATTCATTGAAGTGTTGAAATCCAAAATAAAACCAGAAGGAAAAATTCTTATTGCCGTTCCTAACCATCATTCATTTGATGCCCGGTTCTATAAAAAATACTGGGCGGCTTGGGATGTTCCCAGACACCTCAGTCATTTTTCCATTGCAAGTTTTATAAAATTTGCATCCAAACATGAACTCGAAGTTCAACAAATCTATCCTTTGTATTTGGACAGTTTTTATGTGAGTCTTTTGTCAGAAAAATATATGAAAACCAACATCGGATTTGTAAGAGCAATAATGGTGGGGCTAATTTCTAATCTAAAAGCGGTTTTTAACAAAAATTATTCATCTGTCATTTATAAAATCACTAAAAATTAAAATAACCGTTCAGGTTTTACTAACTTTGCACAAGGCAAACCATTACATCACTTTGTTGAGAAAATCGTTTAAATCAAATTTAAAGGGCATGTTTTTTGGTTGATTGTATTATCAAAATTTAAATATTATGAAGAAATTCTTATTTCTAGGTGTCGTTTCAATGCTTATTCTGACATCTTGTGCGGGTTCTAAAGTTGTAGTTGACAATGAAAAAAACATGCGGGGAGACTGGACAATCACCAATGTTTCATTTGTCGGAATTGACGAAGCCCATGTAAACGCAAAGGTTTTTGATGAAGCGGATCCTAAATGCTACATTGGCAGTGATTGGCATTTGGTTCAAAATAACAATTCGGGCAATTACACCATGAACGGCCCCGGCAACTGCCCTGGCGGTACCACCAACATCAAATGGTTTGTCAGTGAAGAGGGCGGTAATGTGTATTTCAACTTCAAACGAATTTATGACGGAGAAAAACCCAAAAATGTGCTGGATGGTTACCGATTGAAAATCACTGCAAATGACGGTTCCTACATGGTCATGCGACAAGACATCAGTTTTGAAGGGAAAATTATCGGTATAAATTATTCATTCTCAAAGAATTAATCAATAAAAAAATAAATAATGAAAAAATTAAACTCAAAAATAGGTGTTATTCTCGTTACTGCAGGGCTTTTACTGAGCAGTTGTGACGCAAACAATACTCAGAAAGGAGTTGCAATCGGGGCAGCTGCAGGTGCAATTATAGGCGGGGTTCTCGGTAACAATGTAGGCAGCAAGGACAATGCGGCTGCAGGAGCCATTGCGGGTGCAGTCATCGGAGGTGCCGCAGGGGGAATCATCGGTCACAAAATGGATAAACAGGCCAAACAGATAGAAAATACGCTGCCGGGTGCTGAAGTGGTCAGAAGCGCAGAGGGTATTCAGGTCATTCTTGATGAGAACTCAAATGTCCGCTTTGAATACAACAAGGCAAGCCTCACCGCCGATGCAAAAAGCAATCTTCAAAAACTTATTCCGATTTTTAATGAATATCCGGATACAGATTTGCTGATTATTGGTCATACCGACAGCATTGGTTCACAGGAATACAACCTACCTCTTTCTGAAAAAAGAGCAGGCTCGGTTGTGGATTATCTCAAATCACAAGGCATTGCATCTTCCAGGCTTTCTCACATCGGCCGTGGCAAGTTGGAGCCGAGAGCTGACAACGCAACAGAAGCAGGTAGAGCCCAAAACCGAAGGGTAGAATTTGTAATAACCGCCAATGAGAAAATGAAAGCGGAAGCAGAGCAGGAAGCGGGAAATTGATTCATGTTTCAAAAAAATTATAAAAACTACCACCCATTGTGGTAGTTTTTTTTTAAGTCTTATTGGAAATTATAAATTAAATAAGAGTCGCATTATATAGAGAAGATGGGACTCGAACCCACGACCTTCCCGACATCCATCGGGACGCTCTATAACAATGTAGCTATTGAGAACCAATTAAATACTCAATATACTTCCTGCTTTTTTTGGATTTAATTTCTTGCTCACGGTGCATTGCTTCGCCACGACTAAGGTACTCTTCTGTGTATTTCAAAATCCAATCGCTCGCTTTGCTGGTATAATGACCCTTTGCAGTAGAATGTTTAAGAAGTCTTGAGCCTAAATCATGGGTATGACCAACATAATAACGATCAAGCTGGGCTGAGTATAATATGTAAACATAAAATACTTCCATCTATGAGAAAAAGTGTGGAGAAGATGGGACTCGAACCCACGACCTCTTGCATGCCATGCAAGCGCTCTAGCCAACTGAGCTACATCCCCGAATTATTTTGCAATGTTATGCATTTTTTTCCAATTTTCAACCTTTGACAAAATAACTTCTGCCAGTTTTCTTTTGCTTTGAAATGTCCAACCAGCAATGTGTGGTGTCAAAATGACCTTATCGGACGCAGCAAGATAACGGAAATCAGCCGGCCAGTTACTGCAATCAGGATTTTCGAATGAGGATTTCTCAAATTCATGCACATCCAATGCTGCGCCTTTGATTTTCCCCGATTTTAATGCATCAACCAGATCGGCCGTTACCACCGATTTCCCACGGGCAGTGTTGATAAAATAAAATGGATGCTTCATAGAGTCTATCCAAGACTTATTGACCAATCCCAAGGTTAGGGGCGTTTGTGGTGTATGGAGACTAATTACTTCGGCGATTTCTGAAAATTCATCCCAATCCGTTTGTCGTGCATTTTCATCACCTTTCCCTTCCAAAATATCGTAGCAAATCACTTCGACCCCAAAACCTTTTAATCTTTTTGCAAATGCTTTTCCCATATTGCCGTAGCCAACAATTCCAACGGTTTTTCCCATCAATTCATCGCCTCTGTTTTCTTCTCTCCTCCAAATTCCATTGCGCACTTCATTGTCGGCGATTCTGAGTCGATGAAGCAACATCAACAACATTCCGACGGTATGCTCTGCAACAGAATCACGGTTGCCTTCGGGCGCATGAAAGGTTTTTATCCCTCGTGCTTCGGCAGTTTCCAAATCAATGTTTTCCAATCCGGCGCCAATCCTGCAGATGAATTTCAATTTTTTTGCTGCAAACAGAAAATCTGCATTCAGAGGGAATCTACTTCGGATAACGATGCCATCATAGTGCTCAATTGATTTCAGAATAATTTCTTTGGGCGAATCATAATCGGCATCCACTATAAAACCAATTGATTTCAGTCCATTTTCAAGCAGTGGATGATTTCTGTCCAATAATAAAACTTTCATAGATGTATTTTTATTGCTGTGGCAAGATTGGATTGCAAATTTAAACCCAAATCTTCAGATTATATACTTGTCAAATCTTTATCTTTGTCTGATGACAATAAAAGAAATTCAAAACGAAATCATAGACGAATTTTCATACTTCGAAAACTGGGAAGATCGTTACGAATATTTGATAGAACTGGGTAAAGAATTGGAAAGTCTGAAACCAGAAAATAAATCCGATGAAAAAATCATCAAAGGCTGCCAATCCACAGTATGGTTGGATGCTTGGTTGGAAGGAGACAAATTGTTTTTTAAAGCGGACAGCGATGCCATATTGCCCAAAGGATTAGCGGCGTTATTGGTGAGAATTTACAGCAATCAAACTCCAGAAGATATTTTGAATTCGGATACAGATTTCATAGAAAAAATAGGTTTGCAGGAGTTTTTATCGCCCACCCGTGCCAACGGACTTCTGGCGATGATCAAACAATTTAAATTTTATGCCATCGCATTCAGGTCAAAAATCAATAAATAACGGCTCGATCTATTAAATCCGGACAAGTCAAATGAAACAAAAAAAGTGCATTCTGGTGATTAGATTCAGTTCGATGGGAGATGTGGCCATGAGTGTTCCCGTGGTCCGTGAATTTTTGCAGCAAAATAAGGGTGTTGAGTTGGTATTCGTGTCCCAACGACAATTTGCGCCCATGTTTGATTCCATCCCGGGTTTGAATTTCATTGGCGTTGATTTGAACGATTACAAAGGACTTTCCGGTCTGTATAGGCTCTCAAAAGAATTAAACAAAACAGATTTTGAAGCCGTGGCAGATTTGCACAATGTGTTGAGAACAAAAATTATAAGAAAATTCTTGAAATCAAATAAGGCGGCCGTTTTAGACAAAGGCAGGAAAGAGAGAAGAGCACTGATAAGACAGAAAAATAAAATCAGAAAACAACTCCGACCCATGCCTGAGAGGTATGCCGATGTGTTCAGAAAACTCGGTTTTGAATTAAGGCTTTCGAATCGTCTAAAAAACAATGCAGTCAGGGAGAACGCTGTGGGGATTGCGCCTTTCGCCCTATACGAAGGAAAGACTTATCCGCTTGAACAAATGAAAATTGTCGCCCTGAAAATAGCAGAAAAGGGCACAAAGGTTTATCTGTTCGGAAGCAAACAGGAAAATGAGCAGCTCAAAGATTGGGAACAACTTCACCCCAATATCGTTTCTGTGGCCGGAAAATATAATTTGAAAAAAGAATTGGAAATCATGTCTGGTCTCAAACTGATGGTCTCAATGGACTCGGCCAATATGCATTTGGCTTCGATGGTTGGTACCAGGACCATTTCCATTTGGGGAAATACCCATCCTTTCATGGGTTTTCTGGGTTATGGACAACAATACATTGATGTGATTCAGGATGAAACGATGGAAGAGCGGCCGGTCTCTGTTTTTGGTAGGGAAAACACACGGTCGGTGGAGAAGGATTTTTTTAAAAACATCAGTCCTGAGCTGATTATCAGTCGCATAGAGAAGTATCTCAATAAAAATACGGACTGAGAATGGATATATCGGGTTTGTCGTGTGAAACCCCTTTCTGTATTCTGTCTTCAATTTGCTCATCAATATTAGAAAAAACGCCAAAACCTTTCAGGATGACAATCAGGCCAAAAATAATCAGTATAAATCCAATGGTTTTCTTGAAATAAAAAATCCTTCTGATTGTAAATTTTTCTTTGACTTGTTGTGCGAGTATGATTTTAATCAAATCCAGTCCAAAAAAGGTGGCGAGTACAATTCCCATAAAAAGCAGGCTGTCACCGGGTTTGGGGTATTGAATGATGACAGTGCTGACGATGAAAAACCAGAATACAATCACACCTATATTTAGAATATTCAAAAAGAAACCGTTGAAAAAAGTTCTAAAATAATTCTTTCCGCTGTCGCTCAGGTTCCTCAATTTCAGGTTGGGCTTAGAAATGTACATGAGAATGCCGTAAATCGTAATGAAAAATCCTCCAAAAATATAGATAGAAGGGTTGTTTTCTATGGCAACTGCCAGGTC
The DNA here is from genome assembly GCA_028694715.1 of Weeksellaceae bacterium. Classification (GTDB taxonomy): domain Bacteria; phylum Bacteroidota; class Bacteroidia; order Flavobacteriales; family Weeksellaceae; genus Moheibacter. The sequence continues at coordinate 11,744 of JAQVKJ010000010.1, forward strand.
TTTACTTCCGTAATAAGCCACCAAAATGCAAATGATATCTGCAGTAAGCACGCCCAAATCAAGTACGATGGCTGATTTCCATCCGCGGCTGACGCTGGTCTGAAGCAACAAAAAGAAAACCGGCCCAATCAGAATCAGACTGAGTAGAAATCCCATTAAGATGGCTGAAGTAACCAAATCCATGAAGCTGCAATATAAGTATTATTCGAAAAATATAAATCAACCTATCAACTCAAAATCCAATTGTTTATTTCTCAAATCAGCATTGGCGACCTTCACCATCACCTTATCGCCCAGCTGATAGGTGATTCCGGTTCGTCTGCCCACAATCGAGTAATTTTTCTGGTCAAAATAAAAACTGTCATCTGTGATGTTTCTCAGTCTGACCAAACCTTCGCAACGGGTTTCGGGAATTTCCACAAAAATTCCATATTCCTGAACACCGGTGATGAATCCGTAAAATTCTTCACCGATGAATTGTTCCATGTATTTGACCTGCATGAATTTCACCGAATCTCTCTCTGCATCTGTTGCCTGTTTTTCGGTCATTGAACAGTGCAAACATTTTTCCTCAATGGGCGCAGCAACCGGCGATTTTTTTCCTTCTAAATAATGTTGCAGTAACCGATGCGCCATCATGTCGGGATATCGGCGTATGGGCGAAGTGAAATGAGAATAATACCTAAATGCCAAGCCGTAATGACCCACCGTGTTTTCAGTAGAATATTTGGCTTTGCTCATCGTTCTAACTGCAAGGGTTTCAATCAAATTTTCTTCAGGTTTCCCTTTGACATCAGCCAAAAGTTGGTTCATTGAACGGGTGATGGTTCTATGGTTACTCAAATCAAGATTGTAGCCAAATTGGCTGATAAACAATCTCAAATCCTGTAATTTATCCATATCCGGATCTTCGTGAACTCTATACACAAAAGTATTTCCCGAAATTTTTCCATCTTTCTTCAGTGATACAAATTCAGAAACCTTTCGGTTGCAAAGCAGCATGAATTCTTCAATCAAGTGATTGGAATCCTTCATGAGCTTGAAATAAGTTCCAATCGGATTCAATTGTTCGTCCAGTTCAAATTTCACTTCCACTTTGTCAAAAGTAATCGCACCGTCGGCCATTCTTTTGTTTCTCAACTTTTTGGCCAAATCATTGAGTGCGAGAATTTCATCTTTAAAATCTCCATTGCCTGATTCTATGATTTGTTGTGCATCTTCGTAAGTAAATCTCCGGTTGGAACAGATGACCGTTTTGCCAAACCATTGATTGATGATTTTTGCGTTTTTGTCCATTTCAAAAACCGCCGAAAAAGTATATTTGTCTTCGTCCGGACGAAGTGAACAAGCGTAATTGCTCAATCTCTCCGGTAGCATTGGGATGGTTCTGTCCACAAGATAAATTGAATTTCCTCTCTGATAGGCTTCCTGATCCAAGTAGGTTCCGGGTTGAACGAAATGGGTTACATCAGCAATGTGAATACCCACTTCATAATTACCATTCTCAAGGAATCTCAAAGACAAGGCATCATCAAAATCTTTGGCGTCTTTGGGGTCAATGGTAAAGGTATTCACCTGGCGCAGGTCGCGTCTTTTTTTGATTTCCTCCGCTTTGATTTCTATTTCTAATTGTTCTGCTTCTTCTTTGACTTCTTGTGGAAAGTCGAGGGGAAGATTGTATTCAATCAGTATGGAATTCATTTCTGCATCCGTAGAATCTGGGTGACCGAGAATCTCAACGATTTCTCCAAAAGGATGATCAGCATCGTCGGGCCAATCCCTGAGTTGAACCACTACTTTTTGTCCGTTTTCTGCACCATTGAATTTTTCTTTTGGTATGTAAAAATCCACTGGCACTGCCCTTCGGTCGGTGACCACAAAACCATATTTTCCACTGCTTTGCTTTTCGAAAATACCTGTAAAAAGCTTTTTGAACCTTTTGAGCACTGCTACGACTTCACCTTCTGTTCTTTGTCCTTTTTTGGTATGGGGATACACATAAATCTGCACCAAATCTCCCTGCATTGCGGTTTTTCTTTTGTTTCTTGCAATCACTATGTCTTCGTCCAAACCTTCAACCGCAACATAAGCAGTTCCGCTTTGGCTGATGTCAATAATGCCTTCTGTATGGTGTTTTTCTCGGTTGATTAAGTAT
>JAQVKJ010000262.1 GCA_028694715.1 Weeksellaceae bacterium
TCCCGTCTTAAAGCCCGTGAAAGGTTCGTAATTAAAAACTAAATAATTACACTTTTTATCGCTCACGAATCCGTTTTCCATTTGACTGACATCCGAAATATAAAAAATAGCTTCACTCGTCCATTTATCCACAAAATGCTGTGATTTCTGTCCGGTTGTACCTGACGAAGTAGCATGCAAAACTGCTTCTGAAGTGTCCACGGTAGAAATAACATTGGTTTTGAAAAAATTGGCATGAATGAAAGGAACTTTTGGTAAATCGTCAATTGATTGGAGTTGCTCGATATTAAATTGATAATAATCCAAATAATTGCGATAAAACGGGTTTTTATGATAATGATAATGAATCAATTCTTTTAGTGCTTTGATGTATAAATCATTTGATTCTTCCAATGGAGCATAGGGATTCAATTGCAAAAGTTCCCATATAGCTTCCATATTTTTTTCATCGGGCAGCAATGATTTTTTAAATTCAGATTCCATGCTTTCTAATTTTATAAATTATTAATTCTTGTATCAATGATTGGTCTGACTTTGCCACTGGTTGTTGCAATCTCAAAACCGCTGATGTCCGTGGTTTCAATTTCGAGTGTAGCATTTTTTGACTCCACGCTGTATCTCAGGTCTTTTATATAATTTAAAAGACCATTTCTGATTTCTTTTTCTTTTCCTGCAGCAGAATTCAACAGTCTGATTTTTATTTCATCGGCCTCGGTATTGCTTGTATTGATGACCATTTGAATATCATCGGTATAATTGAATTCTTTGATGATGTACTGACAAATTTCACGGTAATTGATGAATTTTGCTCCACAACGAACCAAATCGCCGTGTCGTCCCATCAGTTTAAATTTAGGTGTTTGATGACCGCAGGAACATTGCTCCGGAATCCATTTTGCCAAATCACCGATTTCATATCGTCTGAGAACCGGATCTTTTATACTTTTTTTGGTAATAATTACTCTTCCGACTTCTCCGGGTTCAACCGGTTCATCGCTGTCCATTTTCACAATTTCAAGATTGATGGCTTTGGTTGGCACATGAAATTCTCCGTTTGAACAATATTCACAAGCATAACCGTTCATCATGGCATCATTACTGGCATAAACCGGCGAATGAATGATTTTAAAACCAAATTCATCTTTGAACCATTTTTGCTGTTCCATTGTCATCAATTCACCGCCATAAAACAACTTTTCAAAACCTTTGAATTTTTTGAGTGTATCATATTCTTCTCTGAATAATTTTCTTAAAAAGGAAGGCATTCCGAGGATGACATTTGTATTTGTCAAAATAATTGCTTCGGCAATAGATTTGGTATCTACATTTGAACTGAGCGTGATGGAAGTTGCATTAATACGTTCCAATGCTTTTTGGGTAGAAATAAAACCGCCATACATATTTCCTGCAGAAAATAGGATAGCACATCTGTCTTTGGGGGAGAGTCCGCCGATGAAAAAGTTCTCAGCCATCACTTTAATTTGTTCATCCCAGTCCTGCCAAGAATATCCGTTAATTTTAGCTACACCTGTACTGCCACCGCTTTTCAGATAAATTTTCGCTTCTTTATTTTCTTCTTCCAAACGGTTTTCTTTCGTCATAATCGGAGATTTTTCTTTATCCGCCTGGGTATTCAAAGGTTTTTCCAAATAAATAAAATTCGGCAGATTCTTCACAATAGATTCTTCAAATCGGATTCCTACTTTCTTTGTATATCGCTGAAGTGCATAAACACCGTCGTGAGGTTCACCAATGTAAGAATTATGCTGTTCGCCGACTTTTGTAACTCTCTCAATTCCTGCCTTAACCAAACTTTCGGTAACATTGTGTGCTTCCTGAAGATTGCCGACAGCCAATCCGCAAGTTTGAAGATAAATATTGAAGGGTCTTAAAGTTTCTATGATTTTATTTCGTTCAATCGGTTTTAACCAAACTGTTCTGAAGAGGGGAGAAGGTTGTAAACCCGGACGATAATCGACTAAAACGGAATAATCAAAATCGGGTGATTCGATGATGCTCCCGTGATTTTGCGAAATTTCGGCACGATGCAGATGTTTGACGGTTGTAATTTCTGCCTGTTCCTGAATACGCGGTTCGAGATAAGGAAATTTTGACGATACCTTTTTTAAGGCATCTGCCAATTTAATTCCTAATTCATCTAATTTTTCATGAGAAATTGTTTCGACCAAAACACATTGTGGACTTGTACATGCCTGTTGATTCCGTCTGCAGATGTCTTCGGCAATACGTTCCCAAATTTCAGGGTCATCAAATTTTGATTCGGTAACATAAGCAAAACTGATTTTATGTCCCCAAACAACGGTTCGTACGCCTGACGGTATCATTTCTTTTACCGATTTTACCGCTTCTTCACCACCCCAAATACAAACTACATCAGCTTGTGAAATGATTTTTTGAATGATTTCGGTTTCTGATGAAGACAGTTCAAAAATATAAATAAAGTGCTTGAGGATTCCGGTTGCATCGCATTCAATCAGTCGTTGCATGAACTCAACTGCAAACCGACCATTTCGGGAAGTGTTTTTAACGATATTGATATTTCCCGCCATTAGCCCTTCTAATACACTCAGCACAGAAACCGAAACTGCATTTCCCGGAATAATATGTACTTGAACGCCCATAGGTTTCCATGCCTCAAAAATTGGGAAATCATAAGCATTTCGGTTAAAATCAAAAGGATGATAAGTTCCGAAATCGGCTTTTATTCGCTGCAGAAAATTGTCTTTGTGCGTGAAACTGCAAATGGATTTAATAATCCCCTCCGATTGTTCTTTGGTCTGCCCGATTTCTTCTAAGGCTTCATACAGAATTGATTCTTTTCCGGATTCAATTCTTTCGGTCAGTTTTTGACAGGCGGTAAGTAAAATTTGGGTTTTCAAATCATATTTTAAAGCTTCCGTAATGACTTGAGGAAGCATGTCAATTTTTTCAGCTAATTCGGTATCTGTTATTTTTTCTGATTGATATAAATGGGTTCTCATAATTTATAAATTTACTAATTGCTGTTGAAGGAAGGTTTCCAAAAAGGAAGCTTCTTCCACCAATTGAAGATTTTCCATATTGGGTTCAATTCCGTTGAAATACTGCATAATAGCTAAATCGCCTTCAGTAGCTCCCGGCAGTATTCCGGTGAAAATGAATCCAAGTGATTCTAATTCTTCCATAATTGGAATAGCTTCG
>JAQVKJ010000263.1 GCA_028694715.1 Weeksellaceae bacterium
CTTTGGCACTCACCACCACTTCGTCCAATGATTTGGATTGAATAACGAGCTGCTTGTTCAGTATGTCCACATTTTTGGCAAGTTCGGTTGCAAGATCATTGTATCGCCAATCGCTGAATTTAGAATAACGGTTCACCCCACCAAAACCGGCTTTTCTGATGTCTTCAGAAATGGGATCGAGTTCAAAATAGGAACGGTAAATATTGTTGTCCCTTTCCTCAATCTGACCTAATACTTTTTGGGACTGTTTTACTTTTTTATTTAACAGTTCATACTGTATTTTCATTTCCTGAAGTTCGGCTGACAGTGTATTTTCTTCAGGAGAAATTACTTTATGACTGAAGACAAACCCTGAAAGAATTCCAAAAAATGCAGTGACGATGATAAATGCCGCTTGGTTTCTTAACTTCTTCATACGCAGTCTTTTCACTCTTTTGTACGAAGCAGTACCCGGATTGTACCTGAACTTTTTAACTCCCATTGAATTGTGTGTAATTAATTTTCTATCTGTGAACCCAACAAAATAACGGCAAAAAAGCCTTATTTGTTGTTAATGAAATGATAAATTATGCATAATAATTTGAATGATAACCAAATGTATTATCGTCATCATGATTTCTAATGCAACTCCTTAATATTTATTTCTATAGAAGTTGTATGAATTAAAATCATTTCACTGTGACTTGCAAACAACGACAATTTTCTTTTCATAAACTCAATAGAATTCACGATTTTTGCATTTCAATTTTTAGAAAATGACTTCCAAAGAGATTCGTAAACAGTTCTTGGATTTTTTTGAATCCAGACAACACCTGATTGTTCCTTCCGCACCGATTGTTCTCAAAGATGACCCCACACTGATGTTCAACAATTCGGGCATGGCACAATTCAAGGATTTTTTTCTCGGCTACAAGAAACCTACTTCAGTCAGGATTGCAGACACCCAGAAATGTTTGCGCGTATCAGGCAAGCACAATGACCTGGACGATGTGGGAAAAGATACCTACCATCACACCATGTTTGAAATGCTTGGGAATTGGTCTTTTGGTGATTATTTCAAAAAAGAAGCAATCGCCTGGGCTTGGGAGTTGTTGACCAAAGTGTACGGTATCCCTGAAGACCAACTCTTTGTAACTGTTTTTGAAGGAGATGAAAAGGATGGAACCACAGCAGACATAGAAGCACTTGAGCTATGGAAAGCGTATGTCCCCGAAGACCGAATACTCTTTGGGAACAAAAAGGACAATTTCTGGGAAATGGGCGAAACCGGCCCCTGCGGACCCTGCTCCGAAATTCATGTGGACATTCGTTCCGATGAAGAAAAATCAAAAATCAATGGCCGCGAACTCGTCAACAAAGACCATCCACAAGTAATTGAAATCTGGAACCTGGTCTTTATGGAATTCCTACGAAAAGCAGACGGCTCACTGGTTGAACTACCCGCCAAAAGCATAGATACAGGAATGGGCTTCGAACGGCTCGCCATGGTGTTGCAAAACAAAACCTCAAATTACGATACCGATATTTTTCAACCATTGATTCACGAGGTAGAAAAAATTTCAGGTAAAAAATATGGAGAAAACAACCAGACAGACATTGCTTTTAGAGTGGTTACCGACCACTTAAGGGCAGTAGCATTTGCCATTGCTGACGGACAACTGCCATCCAATACCGGTGCCGGATATGTCATCAGAAGAATTCTCAGAAGAGCCATCAGTTACGGTTATCGTTTTCTGGATTTGAATGAGGCCTTTATTTACAAAATCTATCCGGTACTCAGAGAACAAATGGCCGGCTTTTTTCCGGAGCTTGAAAAACAATCAACACTGGTCACCGAAGTCATCAAAGAAGAAGAAACCAATTTTCTTCACACCATCGAACACGGGTTTCAGAGACTGGACAATTTTATCAAACAACACCCTGAACTGAAAATCATTCCTGGAGATGTGGTTTTTGAATTATACGATACCTATGGTTTTCCCACTGACCTGTCGAGAATCATCGCAGAAGAACAAGGACTGACCATAGACGAAGCAGGCTTTGAGAACGAAATGAACAAACAAAAACAACGGTCCAAATCAGCTTCCGCTTATTCTGCTACCGACTGGACAGTGCTGATAGAAGACGATGTGGAAGAATTTGTGGGCTATGACCAATGGGAAACCGATGTGAGAATCACCCGATGGAGAAAAATCGAAAACAAAAACGAGTCGCTCTATCAGCTTGTTTTTCAAGCCACTCCGTTTTATGCGGAGAGTGGAGGTCAAATTGGCGATACAGGATTCATTGAAAATCAGTTCGAGAAAATTGAAATTTCAAATACAAAAAAGGAAAACAACCTGATTGTTCATTTTGCAAAAGAGCTTCCAAAATATATGGAACTTCCCTATCATGCGGTTGTAGATGCAGAGAGAAGAAATCACATCATGCGGAATCATACGGCAACTCATCTTTTGCATGAAGCACTCAGAGACACCTTGGGCAAACATGTGGAACAAAAAGGTTCTTTTGTTGGACCTGATTATCTGAGATTCGATTTCTCACATTTTAACAGGCTCAGCGAAGAAGAAATCAATAAAATCAGTCGTCAGGTCAATCAAAAAATTCATGAAGGAATTCCTCTGGAAGAAAAAAGGGCTGTGCCCATCAAAAAAGCATTGGAAGAAGGTGCAATGGCATTGTTTGGCGAAAAATATGGTGATGTGGTCAGAGTAATTAAATTTGGAAGTTCGGTGGAACTTTGCGGCGGCACTCATGTTGCCAATACTTCCGACATTATCCTTTTCAAAATCAAAACCGAAAGCTCAAGCGCAGCCGGGATCAGAAGGATTGAGGCAACTACCGGCAAGGTGGCACTCGAAGAACTCAAACACACTTTCCGTCAGTACAACAAAATTGTGGAAGAATTGAAAAACCCAAAAGAACCACTGGAGGTCGTTCGGAAATTAATCGATGAAAACAAGGAATTGAAATCACAACTTGAAAAATTTGTTCTGCAACAAGCACAAATCGAAAAAGAAAGCTGGAAGAAATCTTTTGAGAACATCAACGGTATAAATTTCCTTACGATTCGTACAGGCCTGGACACCAATACAATCAAACAAATTGCTTTCCCGCTTCGAAAAGAGATGGAAAATATGTTTTTGGTAGTCGCTTCTGACCACGACGGAAAACCGTCAATCATCGTTTC
>JAQVKJ010000264.1 GCA_028694715.1 Weeksellaceae bacterium
TATCATGTTCAATTCTTGCTCGGTAATTTCCTCACCATCATATTGTGGCGGCATGATCGAACGGCGACTTTTTATGAGTTCCAAAAGTGCTTCTACTTTCATTTGATTTTGTTTGGTGCAAACTTATTGGTAAAGTCTGAAATATAAAAAATTCGGGAGGGTCAGTGAAAATGTAAGCAGTGGTTTAACAAAATATTTATATATTTAATGCATTATAAAAAACGAAATCAAATGGCAAGAATCGAACGCTCCAGAGTAGAAGAAGTCCTGAGTGAAGGATATGATTTTGAGTTGGGTGATTACATCAAACTTGGATTTGATGAATTCAAAGAGGAGTGGCTGATGTACAGCCTTTATGGTCTGGTTGCATGTATGATTCTGATGCTCTCATTTTTCACAGTCATTGGATTTGTACTTTTGCTGTATCCGACCATGCTTGGTTTTGCGGTTGCTTCGGACAAAAGAAATGAGAACGGGAAAATCAGTTTTTCTGATTTTTTTGATGCTTACAAAAATTTCGGCTCACATGCAGTGATTAGCCTTATTGTGCTTTTGGCATATTTGATTTTGTATGTGCCGATGTTATTAATTTTTGGGCTTACCACCTTTGTGTTTGAAGATTTTCCTCAGTTGGGCATCTTTTCATTTTTCGGCTCGTTTTTCTTCATTTTTGTGGCAATTCTGATTGTTTATTTTGTAATGATTGGATTGTTTTTTGCACCTTACCTGATTCATTACGGAGGATATTCGGGCACCGAAGCGGCCAGAGAATCTTTCAGACTTGCATTCAAAAATTTTTGGTGGCTTCTTCTTTTTGTCATTGTCACCGGAGTGATTGGAGGCATCGGACAGTATTTGTGTCTTGTGGGCATGTTTGCCTCATTGGCGGTTGCTTCACTGATGAATTATTCAATGATAAAAAAAGTGCTGATGACCGATACTCACAATGAAATTGAAGAGATTGGCAATGCAAATATCTAATTAGATATAATCAAAAATGTACAGCCTGATTGAAAGCATTTGTGTGCTTGACGGCAAAGCCCGCAACTTGGAATACCACCAAAAAAGGATGGACGAATCTGTTTCGAATTTGTACGGAATACAAAACACCTTGAATTTGAATAAATTGATTTCTGAGATGGATTTTCCTGCCCAAGGAAAATATAAATTGCGACTCGTTTATTCAGACAAAATTGACAGCACAGAATTGATTCCCTACACTCAGCCCTCTGTCAATTCATTTCAGCTGGTTGAAGACAATGAAATTGAATATAATTTCAAAAAAGAAGATCGTTCCGATTTGTTGCGGCTGAAGAATCAAACAGCAGCAGATGAAATCATTATCGTGAAAAATGGACTGATTACCGATACTTCAATTTCCAATCTGGTTTTTTATGACGGTACTCGTTTGTTTACACCAGCCAAACCACTTCTCAGAGGAGTGATGCGCTGCCGTTTGCTTGCGTTGGAGAAATTGATTGAAAAAGATATATCACCTGAAAACTTAAATGAATTCAAATCATTTAAACCAATCAATGCGATGCTTGATTTAAATGAAAGTCAGTGGACAGATATGGCTGCAATTCAGAAATAACACTGAATTATTTTTTCAAATATGCCAGTTCTTCGTCAAGTTTTTCAGCCATATCTGAGAGGATTGAAGATTCAAGAATCTCTATGATTTTACTTTTGACATGCTTGTACTGGTGGTGAACAGGACAAGGATGCTCGTTGGAACACTCTTTTAAACCGAGTACACAACTTTCAAAAAGTTTGTTTCCGTCCACATGTCTGACAATTTCTGAAAGCGTAGTACTCTTGTTCTGCTCACTGAGGTAGAATCCTCCATTGGGCCCTTTTATGGATTTTACGAAACCCTCTCGGCTTAATTCCTGAAGGATTTTGGCAATAAAATACTCGGGTGAATCAATCCCTTTGGCGATTGACTTTATACCAATCTTAGAACCATCTTTGGTCTGCTGGGCAATATAGATAAGTGCCCTGATTGAGTATTCGCATGTTTTTGAAAACATTGGGTTAATTTTTACAAATATAAACTAAAAAACACAGTAAAGGAGAGGTTCGTATTTTAAATGCTATTTTTTGAACAGCTATGCAACACAAAAAAAGCAGACAATACAATGTTGTCTGCTTATTATGTGCGGATGAAGGGAATCGAACCCCCACGCCTCGCGGCACCAGATCCTAAGTCTGGCGTGTCTACCAGTTCCACCACATCCGCAAAAGGTTTGCAAAGATACATTTTTTTAATTGCCGACAAATTTATTTTTCAATTTTTAGTCTTGCCGAATTTGAATTACTTTTGTAAAAAATCATAATGAAATGGAAGTAACCGGAAGAATTAAAAAAATATTTGACGAACAGACTTTTCAAAGCGGTTTCAGAAAAAAAGAAATCGTTGTGACTACCACCGAACAATATCCGCAGGATATACTTGTGGAATTTACACAGGACAGAATCGAGCTGCTCAGCCCGTTTTCAATAGGTGATGAAGTCAGAGTTTCTATCAACCTGAGGGGCAGGGAATGGATCAACCCGGAAGGCGTTGCCAAATATTTTAACAGCATTCAGGGATGGAGGATTGAGAACATCGGAGCAGGTGGTCAAATCTCCCCCGCAAATGAACCACCACTGGAACAACCTTCAATGGATTATAGCAATGATAATGACAATGCAGAGGATGATTTGCCGTTCTGATGGTAGATAAACCAACTCAATCACAGACAATTAAGAGGTTTTTGTCCAATTTGGCACTGACTTTGTTTTTAAATTCTCATGTAAATACCTCAATCAGATGAAAAAAGTATATTTAAGCATCATCATTCTGCTCGGTTTTGTGAGCCTGATCAAAGCACAGGATTTTCATGCATCAACCACAAAAGTTGAGTATGTCAATAACTCACTCCAGCTGACTGCAAAGTTTTTCACAAATGACCTCGAGAAGGCCTTGGGTGTTTCCATTGATTCAAAAAGCAGCTTCGACGCCAAGGCAAAAGCCTATTGTGCTCAGCATCTGGTGTTAAAAATAAATGGTCAACCGGTGAATCTTTCGTATGTGGGTTCTGAAACAAATGACAAATCCACCCGACTTTATCTGAAAGCGGATGGTTTAACGAACATCAAAGAGATTGAAGTCAAAAATTCAATGCTCAT
>JAQVKJ010000265.1 GCA_028694715.1 Weeksellaceae bacterium
GAACGCTGGGAGAAACCGGATTTTTCACCGAAGAAACGCCCTATGATCCGCATTCGCCTTATTCTGCATCCAAAGCAAGTTCTGATCATTTTGTGAGAGCTTATGCAGATACTTTCGGTCTGCCTGTGGTCATTTCCAATTGTTCGAACAATTACGGCCCGAATCAGTTTCCTGAAAAATTAATTCCGCTTTGCATTCACAACATTATTCACCTCAAACCTCTGCCGGTGTACGGGGAGGGCATCAATACACGAGATTGGCTTTATGTGATTGACCACGCCAAGGCGATTGATTTGATTTTTCATCGGGGCAATAACAGTGAAAGCTACAACATAGGTGGATTTAACGAATGGAAAAACATTGACTTGGTCAGAGAACTTTGCCGTCAGATGGACGAAAAGTTGGGACGAAGCAAGGGAGAGAGTGAAAAGTTAATCCGTTTTGTGAAAGACCGCCCGGGCCACGACTTGAGATATGCGATTGATGCTGACAAAATTCACCAGGAATTCGGTTGGCGACCCACTGTGACCTTCCAAGAAGGTTTGTCAAAAACCATCGATTGGTATCTATCCAATCAAGAATGGTTAGAACAAGTAACCAGTGGTGCTTATCAGAAATATTACAATGCTTTGTATTCAGGTAGAGAGCGGTTGTAATCTGACTTGTCCATCTTCAATCACAAGAGAACAAAGAGAAGTTATATTTTATGTAATTTTGGAGCAACAATAATTGCCAAACGACAATTCAAATGAGCAATAAAATGAAAGGAATCATACTTGCCGGTGGTTCGGGTACCCGGCTTTATCCGTTGACTATTTCGGTGAGCAAACAGCTGATGCCGGTTTATGACAAACCGATGATTTATTATCCTTTGTCCACGCTGATGCTGGCAGGTGTCAAAGAGATTTTGATTATCACCACACCACAAGACAATCATGCTTTCAGGCGATTGCTTGGCGACGGCAGTCAGATTGGTTGTCAGCTCAGCTATGCAGTTCAACCTAATCCTGAGGGTCTTGCGCAGGCATTTATTATCGGTGAGGAATTTATCGGAGAAGATGCAGTGGCGCTGATTTTGGGTGACAATTTGTTTTATGGTGCTTATTTGCCGGAATTGCTGAAGAGCAAAACCCAAATCAAAGGTGGATTTGTATTTGCATATTCGGTTTCAGAACCGGAAAGATATGGGGTGGTCGAGTTCGATGAAAACGGAAAAGTAATTTCAATTGAAGAAAAACCCGAGAATCCCAAATCAGCTTATGCAGTACCTGGGCTGTATTTTTATGACAACCGGGTGGTGGAATTTGCCAAATCGTTGAAGCCCTCCAAAAGAGGGGAACTCGAAATTACCGACATCAACAAAAAATATATTGAAAAAGGTGAGTTGCAAGTAGGTGTACTTGGTAGAGGGATTGCTTGGTTGGATACAGGTACCTTTGATTCACTCCATCAGGCCACTGAATTTGTGATAATCATAGAAAAAAGACAAGGACTGAAGGTGAGTTGCATTGAAGAAATCGCATACAAATATGGGTACATCAGCCGAGAACAGCTTCTTGAGTCGGCAGAAAAATACGGAAAGAGCCAGTACGGCAGTTATTTGAGAAAAATAGCCGGTTGAGTATTACAGAAAATCATCTGTTAAATCTTCCAGTTCGTATTGGTTAAGGAATCCCTGATGAAACAGTAGTTTTTTTCCGTTTTTATAAAATGCGGTCGAAGGGATTGCGCCTATCCAGTCAGGTTCCAGTTCCAGAATTAGTTCCATGATGGGTCTCTCATCGTCTAATAGAAATACATCTACGGTGATATTGTGCTTTTGCACAAATCTTTTGACCCGAGTATTGAGTAATCCCTTAAAATCAAGCGAAATCATAATCATTTTGAATTTCGGATTGTCGCTATGTATTTTGTTTACATCCATAAATCCAGGAATTTATTCAATGCATGGTTTGCACCAAGTAGCCCAAAAATTAAGCACATAGAGAACATCATCTTTTTGCTCTATTATGGAGCTGAGTTCTTGGAAATCAATTTTTTTTAGTACCGCCTCCTTGTTTTGTTGGGCAGAAATCAATCCCCAGAAAATAAAAGTAGCTGTAAAGAAAATATTTTTCATACGAATTTATTTACAAAAATCATATTAATCATTTTGCTGTCAATCACCAATATTTGTCAATCATATAAATCATCTGTGCCATCACCACCGCTCCCAGATGCAGTTCTCTTTTGTTGACTTTGTCAAAGGTGTCAGCTTCGCTGTGGTGAAGGTCAAAATATCTTTGTGAATCTGGTTTGAGTCCCGAGACCGGAACGCCCATTTTATATTTGAGCGGATTGATGTCCACGCCGCCGTATCCTTTGGGGAGTTCATGAATGCCATAGGGGAGGAACAACGGTAGCCAGCTTTGGATTTGTTTGATTTTTTCTTCATCCATGTCAAGCGATATTCCTCTGGGCGAAAATCCACCGGCATCACTCTCCAGTGCAAACAAATGAGTTTCGTTTTTGGCTTTTGCTTCCTCTGCGTATTTCTCACCCCCTCTTGTACCATTTTCTTCATTGGCAAAACAAACAAATCGGATGGTGTGATTCGGTTGAATACCCAGCTTTTTGAAAACTCTGAGAATTTCAATGGTTTGAACAATTCCTGCGCCGTCATCGTGTGCACCCTCCCCCACATCCCAAGAATCAAGGTGAGCACCTACTGTGATGATTTTGTCGTCCCTGCCTTTGATTTCGCCTATGATGTTGTGATTGATGACTTCTGATTTCATGCCGCAGTCAGAATTCAGTTTTAGATAAATTTTTTGATGATTTAGTTGTTCAGCCAGCATGTCAGCTACTGAATTTCCCACTGCCACTGCCGGAATTTTAGGGTATTTTTCGTCATACACCATTACACCGGTGTGCGGAATATCTCCAGTACCCGTTGAAACCGAGCGAATCAAAACAAATTTTCCGCCTTTTGAGGCAACCAATGAAGCGGTTTGAGAACGGTAAGCAAAGGATTCAGAATAACCTTGGAAAGTAACCACATGCTGTTGTGGAAAGTGAAAATCAAAAAAAACGGCTTTTCCTTTGACCACTTCGGCGGGAAGTTGATGGAATTCTTCAAAATTGCCGACACGAATGACCTCAGCTTCCACATCTTTTTTACCGGTACCTTCAG
>JAQVKJ010000266.1 GCA_028694715.1 Weeksellaceae bacterium
GTGTATAGAAATAATTCCCATTGACTTCCAGATTTTCTCCAAATGTATCTGAATAGCTGATTCCGCCCAAGGCCGATTCTGTTATGCCTTTGTCGGCGCCGAAACGCATTCCGTTGATCGAAAAACTTCCACCGTCGTTGACCCATAGTGAGGAGCTGCGCATGCTTCCCATATTGTCAAAAATTTCGTTCATTGAAAATCCAACAGAATTAATGTTGTTGGCAGAACCCAATATGCTGACCCATGAATCTCCTTTGAAATACTTGAGCAGCAAACTCGATTCATAGCGAACTTCGGTCCCGTAACCTGCCATTGCTTTCAACATGATTCCCTTGTTTTTGTCTTCGTCAATGGTAAGATTGATGGTGGAATTGCTCGAACTTCCCTTTTCGCCTGACAATTCTTCTTTTTTGGTTTTGGTATCGGTCACTTGAACCTTGTTGATGATTTCGGCCGGCAAATTTTCCAAAGCAATCTTCCCGTCTTTGTCAAAGAAGGGTTTTCCATTGACCAAAATTTGGTTCACTTCTTTTCCGTTCACAGTAATTTTTCCGTTCTCATCAATGTCCACGCCTGGCAATTGCCGCAGCAGGCTCTCTACATTGGCATCGGGCCTGACTTTGAATGAAGAAGCATTGAATTCCAAAGTATCATTTTTGATTCGGATGGGTGCGGAGGCAGTGATGATTGCTCCGTCCAAATCAATTTTGTTGGTGAGTTTAATGTTGCCCAAATCGGTGTCATTGTTCAATGATTCCATTTCTAATTCATAATCACCAAACATTTCATCGGAGACAGTAAATACGACGGCTTGATCAATTTTCTTTACTTCGAGGCTGAATTTACCATCGGTGTCGGTCAGAGTGTATTCAATCAGCGTGGAATCTTTCTTGGTGGACAAATAGACCGTAGCAGCTTCCACTGGCAATTCGGTCACTTCATCTGTGGCCACACCAAAAATACGGACTGTGTTTTGTGCGTGTACAGATGCCGAAATCATAAAAAATAAGACAATAAAAAAAGGAAGTTTGTGAGGGGAAGTCATAGCAAAATTTTTGACTCTTAGTGTTCTGTTAATTAAATCCGGGTTACTTCTTAGCAATTTTGATACCGTTTATTGAATCCGGCCCGTATTTCCGGATTTGAATTGTGTCATCACAAATTTCCGATAAACGACTACCACTTTTAGTCTTATGAAATTTAAGATAAAAAAAACAGCGTTAGCTTTGGGTAACGCTGCTTTTATGATGACTATCAATCAGGATTATTCTATGGTGAAATTGTCAAAATGCAAATCGTAATTTGCGTTTTTACCAATTTTTAGTGCAAACAGATTTCCCGAAGTGTTACTGATATTCAAATCGTTGATTCCCGACAAATCCAGCGTAATTTGTATCCATTCTCCACCGGTATTGATGGTTCCGGTATATTGATTGTTTCCAGCCTGCTGTATTACAGAACTTGTAGAAATCGTACCAAGGTTGAATTTGTAATAGGTCGTGTCATCCACATACAGATTCAGTGATACCGATTTATCGGAGCTTCCTTTCATAAAGAAGGTTACTTTTGAATATGAAGTGGGTAGGCCCGAGGTTGCCAATGAAGTAAATACATAATCGTTATTGTTGGTGGTATCAGGCTCTGTGGATATTTTGAGCGATGCACTGCCGTCCATACCTGTTCCGCTACTTTGGGTTGCATAATCTTTGATTCCGAAGCTGTTCAGGCCGCCGATGAAAGCACCCCAATCTTCAAAATCATGTCCTGCAAACAAAGGAGTGGCATCACCAGAGGGTGGTTCCGGGTCACCCCCGCCTCCGCTTTCACAGTCGGGGTCATCATTGTCGAAAATTTGTATGTCGTCAATCTGCATGGTGGTAGTGATTCCGCTGGCACTTCCTTCGTATGCGAAAACAATCACGCCGTTGCCGGAAAGCGAACTCAGGTCATAAGTCCCCGACTCCACAAAATCATCTCCATATCCCGAAGTATTTCCGGTAGAGATATTGAATGAAGAAGTGATGTTGACCAAGGTGGCGTTGTTGATGTTACCTCCCGGGGCATAGTTGGTGGAATAGTAAACTTTCAGTGGGTCGCCGTTGTTGTATCCGTCTTTTGTTTTGAAGGAGAATTCGTCTGCATTCGAAAAATCAACCGGAAGTACGAAGTAAGAGACTACTGCACCTGAACCGTTGAAGGCACTTACCTGAATGTATTTGTTTCCTCCAAATTCGGTAACTCTCCATTTTCTCCCTCCCTGAATGGACAGATTTTCGTAATTCGGGAAGTTTTCAACATCCTCTGCAAATGACTCAAAGTTCTCGTTCAGGCAAGCCATAAATTCGTAATCCCCGGGGTCTCCACCTCCGTCGCCGAATCTTGGTTGATCGAATTGTACATCATTGGTATCTCTGATGTATAACTGATATTCGCTTGGTGAAATGGTTCCGTTTTGATTTTGGTCATAACCACTTACTACCACAGTTATGCTACCGCTTCCTTCAGGCAAGAGCTCGCCTGCAAAAGTCGCATAAGGGCTGTTTCTGAGTACAATAGATTTACCGTCTTCGTCGATTAATTTTCTATTAACGGTTTGCATTCCGACAATGTCCGCATAGGTATTTCCCAGTTCGGAATCATCAAACTGAATGTTATGAATCACTGCCAGGGTATTGAAAACACCTGAGTTCAACAATTCTTGTACACCATTGAATTCAACCGGTGTAGCGTATTCGATTGGGTCACAGGATTTTTTGACATGTCCGTCAATTTTGATTTCAGCCATCCGTCCCACGCGGGTATTGTTGTCAAACAAGTCTCCGATTTTCAGCATTCCTCTGTCGTATCCGACATGCAATCCTTTCAGGTTCACTTTGATTTTGGATCCGAGTGGAAAATTATTAAATAAGTTGGGTCTGTCCATTTCCACTTGTAAACCTCTGCTGGGGTTAGTCAAGCTGTTTTGTATAGAAACGGTCTTAAAGAAATTTCCAGTGCTGTCGCTTGAAACGACAAAGCCTTCAATGATGATTTCTTCGTCAAACCCGATGATTTCACCGGCGTTGTCCACCATGGCAAAGAGTTCTTCCAAGCTGAGATTGGCTTCCCAGTCATCGGCACAATCAGCCACCGGAGGCAGGGACCAGTCGTCGTCTTTCACGCAGGAGTTG
>JAQVKJ010000267.1 GCA_028694715.1 Weeksellaceae bacterium
ATCAATTGGACAGAGGGTGGCACAATTGTTTCGACCGACGAAGATTACAGTTTTACAGTAACTTCGAGTCGTGCTTTGGTAGCGAACTTCAGTCAGGATGCTTATACGATTACGACCAGTTCCAATCCAACTGAGGGCGGTTCGACTTCAGGCGGCGGAACATTTAACTATGGTGACACGGCCACTGTGAGTGCAACTGCAAATGCAGGTTATACTTTCATCAATTGGACAGAGGGTGGCACAATTGTTTCGACAGATGAAGATTACAGCTTTACAGTAACTTCGAGCCGAACCTTGGTGGCGAACTTTGATGAAATTATGTCGATTGACGACCCGGTTGCTAACATTTACGGAATTTACCCCAATCCGGTCAAAGACTTTGCAACCATTCTGGTGGGTGACGAACACATCCATTCAGTTCAGATTTATCATTTGTCTGGTCAGCTTGTTAAAGTGCTGAAAGGAAATGGATTGAGTCAGTTTGAAATCGATATGAGGCTGTTTGATAAAACCTCGTACATCATCAAGGTTTACACCAACAAAGGAGTGAAGACATTCAAAATATTGAGAAAATAATTTTTTTGGTACATTGAAAAAAGCCTGTCAGTCTTGACAGGCTTCTTTTATTTTGCGCCGATGGTTTTTAAATAAACAGTAGCATTGGGTCCTTGATTGAACAGCAAATCCAGAATGCTCAGGTCGGGCATGAAATCAAATTTTTCACTGAATACCTGAGTGTAAATTGGGAAATGCTCTGGATTGACTTTTGTTTTTGCATGAAAAAAATCTCTGAAATCACGACTGTTTGTTTCATCAGAATAAGCAGTTGTTGTGTTGATAGGAATGTGGAGTTTCAGTTTTTGTGCA
This sequence comes from Weeksellaceae bacterium, assembly GCA_028694715.1. Taxonomy (GTDB): domain Bacteria; phylum Bacteroidota; class Bacteroidia; order Flavobacteriales; family Weeksellaceae; genus Moheibacter. Next base: position 868 of record JAQVKJ010000267.1, read on the forward strand.
ATAAATTCAATGCTTTTGAAATTAAAATCAATCAAAAATTTATCTGAATGCTGATAAACTGCCGAGAGTTCATCTTCATAAAATTCAAAAAAAGGCGAACTTTTGTAGGCTGAGACCAAAGATTTGAGATGCTCTTTTGCCCAATTGCTTTTGCTCGATATTTTGATGTCTTTCATCTGTCTGCTACCGTCGTGTTCAATCGGTATGCTTAGTCTGAGTTTGCCGTTGGCACCCTGAATATAACAACGGTTTCTAAAGGTTTGCTTTCTGAAGTTCTCATGTATTTCAAACTGATAATCAGTTGATTGGATTAATTTTGAGAAATAAGAAATCGGACCGAAATAAAATACCGGAAAAACCATGGGATTACAAAGATTTATTTGTCTTGCTTTTCTTTTTTCTTTTTAGCTCTGAAATAATCCCAGCCAAAAAAAGCAATCAGTACGATGAGTGCATACCAGCGAAAGGAGGTTTTCTCGGGATTGTAGTTGTTGATGGAAGTCATCCAGCGCTCCCATATAAATTTCTTGGGTGCAGGTTCAAACATACCGTTGAAGTTGGCCCAAACCAGAATTGGTCGGCCGATTATATTTTGTTCTGGGACATAACCAAAAAACCTGGCATCCAACGATTGATTTCGGTTGTCACCAATCATGAAATAATAATCCTGTTGGATTTCGTATTCATCTGTTTGTTGTCCATTGATAAATATTTTATCGCCTTCAATTTTCAATTCGTTGTTTTCGTAGATTTTTATGATATTGAAATATTGGGTAATGTTGTCCCCGTTGAGTTTAATTCTATCTCCTTTTTTGGGGATATAGATTGGGCCGTAATTGTCTTGGTTCCAATCTTTGTCAAGCGGAAAAATCGTGTGGGTACTGTCAATCCTTCCGTCCGCATAATGCTTTACATCTTTTCTGCCTTTTGGACTTATCAGTTGTTCAACTTTTACTACGCTCGGATTGTTTTCCAGCTGAGCCGCCATTTCGGCAGTCAGGGCATAAAAAACATAGGAATAAAGGTTGTTGCCTTCTGCTTGGGCGCGATAATCCGTTCCGTTGATGACCGAAAAGTTATCGTAAAGTACCTGGTCGCTAAAGGGGACTTTTGTGGTAACGATATAACTGTGTTGTACGAAAGCGTCTTTTTTGGGAACGAATTCTTTTCCGTTGACTTTCAGAACACTGTTGTCGAATTCCAACGAATCTCCCGGCATTCCCACCAATCTTTTCACATAAGCGTCTGTTCGGTCGATGGCCGAAAAAGCCGAGTCCGTAGGATAGTTAAAAACCACAATGTCATTTGATTGAATTTTTCGCCAACCGGGCAATCTCATATATGGAAGTCTGGCTTTGTCAACGAATAATTTTCGATTGATAAATTCAGAAAACGGAATTCCTATGGGTGTCATGGGTACTCTCACCCCATTACTGATTTTTTCAACAAAAAGAGCGTCGCCTATTCGGATGGTGTTTTCCATGGATCCGGTGGGCACAACCATTGGTTGAATCAACCAGTTGTGAACCAGCGTGGCCAATACGATTGCAAAAACCAGCGCAGCAATGAAAGTGCTTTTTCTTTCCTCTGGACCTTCATAGTCAGGTTTGACCACATAATTAAGATAAAACGAATAAAGGCCGATGGTCACAATCATCAAAATTGCATCAGTCCATGTCCTTTTGCCGAATGCTCTGCCGAAATCAACCCAGTAAACCCACCACATAATTGGTGCAACGATGGGTGTGAAGAACAAGATGATCCACCATTTGGGGCGCTTAATCAATTCCAGTCCAATCCAGAAATTATAAAAGGGTATAAATGCTTCTGATGCTTTTCTGCCTGCATTTTTGTACAGTTGCCAAGTAGATGCACCGTATAATAGGTTGTAAATGATAAAGGCGATGAGCCAGTTGAAAAGTACTTCCATTTGAATGGGATTAAATTCTCACAAATATAAAAAAGTTAATCAGGAGTCATAGAAATTAAGCCCGTTTAGTTCAAACTATTTTGAATTCAAAGTTCTATGAACTGAATACCAACAATGCCGGGATTTATTTTTTTGGTTTGATTTTACGAATCAATCCTTCCTGTGTAACACTGGCCAGCAGTTTCCCTTTTTGGTCAAATATTTTGCCCAGCGTAAGTCCTCTTGCGTTGGAATTGCTTTCTACATCTATACTAAACAGGAACCAATCGGAATAATCATCGGGTTTTCTATGGAACCAAATCGCATGGTCGAGACTCGCCATTTGTGTATTTCCAAAATTGGCTTCTGAAGCGTGTGGTTGCAGGGCG
>JAQVKJ010000268.1 GCA_028694715.1 Weeksellaceae bacterium
CGCTCTTCCGATCTAAACGGTATTAGTTCCTGAATTTGTTTTTGATGACGGAGGAATCCTTCTGTCAATTTATTTTTAAGAATTTTTGAATTTGTCTTTGCGTGTTCGGTGCTGTTCACTCCCTCTTTGATCAGTTCTTTATTGATGTGCATCGGTTCCAAATAGACATTGATGATTCTGAGGGTATCTTCTCCGGTGTCGATGTCAGCATAACAAGCATAAGCAGTAGTACCAGGCAAATCGGAGAAGATGGGTCGGAACTCAATGATGGGGTAGCGGCTGAAAACCTGGTTCAGGGTGTTTTTCTCGTGGTAATAATCTGAAAAAGAAGCTTCCTTGAGCGCCTCAAACTTCTTGTCTTTCCACCAAACTTCTTGAAGCAAAACCACATCTGCATTTTCTTTTCTAAAAAAATCTTCAAAAACAGCCACTTCTGCATCTCTCAGATAGTGCACATTGAATGTCAGAAGTTTAAAATCCGATTTGGCCTCCACCTTATCGCCAAAAAACTGATAGGATTTGAACAAGGGCGGTAATAGCCCTGCGGACAAAACAATAAAAATAATTCCGAACAGCCTTCGTCTGAGTACAAGGATACCAATCAGCAAAACATTAAAAAGCACTATGGCTGGATAGAAAATAGGGACAAAGCCAAAATACGGAAAAGTTGAAGGTGCGATGTAGGGCGCCAAGTAAATGCTGTACGAAAGAAGTAGTATCAGCAGGTGTGATACAAAAAACACAGGGTCAAATCCTTTTAAACGAAGTGCTTTAACCATTTTTTCCTGCATTGAAAAGGATGTCTTTTTCTTCCTTCGAAAGACTTTCATAACCTGAACGGGAAATCTTATCCAGAATTTTATCTATTTCTTTCTGTTTTTTTAATTTATGAGCATTGAATTCATAATCATCCCTCGGGGGAGTTTTTCTCGGTCTATGTGCTCTTTGCTTGGGTTTCAACGGTTTGGTGCTAATTTTATGTACGAGCTTGCCCAGAAAATCATTTCCTTTCTCGAATTGTTTCATGTAAAGATAGCCAAAAGCAGCACCACCCAGATGAGAAATGTGTCCGCCAGAATTGTTTCCGCTGATGATGGAATAAATATCAAAAGCCAACAGCGCATAGGATATATAATCCAGTGGGATGTTGAAATTCAGTAAAAACAGCTGTACCTTGGTTTTGGGAACATAGGCCACCAAAGCAAAGAAAATCGCATAAACCGCAGCGGATGCACCAACAAGCTGGCCATAATAATTCAAGATGTCGGCAAAAACCATAAATGCAAGTGCTCCCGAGAATGCACCGAAAAAGAAGAAAACAAGAAAATCAGCAGGTCTAAAATAGCGAAGAAACAATTGTCCAATGAAATAAATCATCAACATATTCAGCAGAAGATGCAACAAGTTTCCGTGAAAAAACAAATAGCTGATGACTCCCCAAGGTTGTTTCAGAAATCCCGAAAAACCGGATTCAGCAGCAAAGAAATTTTCAAGTTGAAGCCCGCCAAATCGAGAGAAAATGAAATTGACCAGCACATTTACCAAAAACACAGCTACACAAGTGAATATCAGCCTGATGGTGACATCGCCGTTTTTATAATTGTCTATCAGTTTTTGAATCAATTCATTCATTTTACCATTCTCTATTTAACTTTTTCTTCCATCGCCAAACCAGTACAAAACCGATGATGGCTCCGCCGATGTGGGCAAAGTGGGCAATCGGGTTCCATGCGAAATTTTCAAGTCCGAGGAAAAATTCGATGGCGATGAGTACCGGAATAAAATATTTGGCCTTGACTGGTATCGGTAAAAAAATCAATGCGAGTTTGGCATCGGGATAAAGCACACCAAAAGCGACGAGTACACCATAAATCGCACCCGATGCACCCATCATGGGGGTGGTGTAGTATTTTGCGATTTGAATGGTCGTTTCAGTGGCAGGAATCATTGGGTTGTTTTTTTGTATGTTACTCATCTTTAACTCGTTCAAAAAACTCAAGTCAATGCCTGAGCCAAGAAGTTCGGCTTTGAGCTGTTCGATTTGAATATAATTCACAAAATTAAACAAGACAAAAGAACCCAGTCCGGCAGCAAAATAGAGGAAAATGAATTTATTCCGGCCAAGCGTGTGCTCCACTGTTGAGCCAAACATCCAGAGAGCAAACATATTGAACAAAATATGTGATAGATTGGGAAAAGGAGCATGCATAAACATATGCGTGATGATTTGCCATGGTTGGAAGTTCACAGATTGTGGATAATAAGCAGCCAGCGGGGTGATCAGGTCAATGCCTCTTTGTGCAAAAACGAAAGTAGCCAGAAAAAGCAATGAATTGATAATCAGCAGGTTTTTTGTAACTGGCGGAATGGGTTGATTGAACATCTGTTAATTAAATTTTTTTGATATTTCTGATTCGCTTAGCTGAATGAAAACCTTTTTACCGAACGGGGTATAATTGGGTTCTTTCAGTTTTAACAATTGCTGTGCCAAATGTTCGGCTTGTTGTGGCAGCATGGGTTCTCCTTTTTTGATAGCGATATTCTTTGAAATGATTTTGGGAATTTCGTGTTTGAAATCCAGCTGATCATGTAATTGTAATTCATTCAGAAAATCCGAAAAAATCGCAGGCACATCATTGGCTTTGACATCGGCAGGCATGGCGTTAATTTTGATGCCTTCATTTTGAAATTCAATATCAAAACCGTATTCGTTCAGTTCAGCTGATGAATTCTTGAACAACTGTATTTCTGCACGGTTGGTTTCGATTTCAATCGGAAACAGCAGTCGCTGGCTTACCACATTTCGATTGCCGGATTTTTTCAGCTCTTCGTACAATACCAACTGGTGTGCACGGTTTTGGTCGATGATGAGCAGATTTTCAGCATGTCGGGTCACCAAATAACTGTTCATCCACTGTATCACTTTGTTTTGAGCGAATTCAAATTCTTCGTTGCTCAGCAACATTTCAGGACTCTGGTTTTCAAACTCAAATTCTGCTGCCTGATGATAGGTTTTGTTCAGCGGTTTGATTTGAGTAGGGTCAAAATCACTTTTGAACGGATTGTAATTTCTATCTACAATGATTTCAGGAGTGGAGATTTTTGTATTGTCTTTTTTTGGCGGAATGAACGACCAGTCAGGATTTTGGTCAAAATCAAGCGG
>JAQVKJ010000269.1 GCA_028694715.1 Weeksellaceae bacterium
TGATGAAGATGAATGAAAATCAGCCTGAAAAACAAATTCGGGTATTGTTACTGATTACAAATTCTTATGCCTCGATGAGGAATTATGAAAAATCCCTTGAGACAGCACTAAAAGCGAAGGAGATTGTAAAAAAAATAAAAGACCCCGTACAAGAGTTCAAAATCCTAATCAAAATCGCTGCCCAGTACCATTCACTCGGAGTGAGCGACAAAGCACTTCAGATACTTGAGGAATCGGACAAGATTTTTGAGAAAGCCACCGACAAATCAGAAATGATGTTTGATATGGGAAGCAATTACGCCATCAAAGGATTCATTTACAGCGATCAACTCAGTTGTGATATTGCCATTGAATACTTCAACAAAGCCATCGAAACCTATGCGCAGTCCGGGTCAGAAGAAGAAAGGGTAAAGTTGAACCAAAGCGTAGTGGCATACAACAAAGGCAATTGCTATATTGCACTCAATGACCTGCATGCTGCCAAAATGAGTTATCTCGAATCCAGAGAATTGGTGAAAGGTACTGAAGCCAATAGTCTTGAGGCATTCTCGATGAAAGGACTTGCCGAAGTACTTACCCTTGAGGGCAAGTACAACGAAGCGATTACCAAACTCATTGATGCCGAAAAAATTGCCGGAAATGTAGGCGATTTGGAACTGAATAGTGGAATATACAGAGGACTTGCAGACAGTTTTCTTGCATTAAAGGACTGGGACAATTTTCAAAAATTCGATAAAAAGTACAACGAAAGCATTCAGAAAATCAAAATTTCTGAAAGAAATACAATCAACAATATACTCAATAGTTACAACCAAGAAATCAATCAAAAGGAAAAATCATGGAAATTGAAATATCTTTTTCTGATTTCAGTATTCGGAATCGTCCTTTTGCTGGGGCTGTATTCCATCATAAAATCTGAAATTATCTTCAGAAAAAAACTTAGAAAGTTAAAATCACAAATTAAATTTTAAATATTTGAATATCCCGATAAAAACGATTAAGCATCGTATAAACAGCATATTACATTGAATTATTGATTTTCGAAATTCAGGAAAATCAAAAGGCAATACTTTTTTTTATTAATTTTTTGAAAATAATTTTGCAACAGAAATTAAACAAGGGCATAAAGTTTCCGGTTTAATTCAAATTAAAAAATAGTTTTTCAGGTAGTTAAGTAGTTTTTCTAAAAGAGGCACATTATTGTGTCTCTTTTTCTTTTTAATATTCTTCATCATCTACTAAATGGGTGTAATTCAGGCAAATGTTGAGATACCAGGGTTTTGGGATTTCGGTAATTCCAAAAGACAAAGTCTTTAATATCGTATGCAGACACTGTAAATTTGTTGCTTCGAATCAATAAAATCAATAAAATGAATAAAAAACTACACTTTAAAAGTTTATTGATTGCCGGCATCTTCATGGCAAGCAGTACACTTTTGGGACAAGTTCAATTGAATCAATTGACAGATTTTGGTACCGCCATTATGGATATCAATAATCAAGGGGAAGGTATCCACTTCAACGGGTACTATGATTTTGCGACCAATACTTCAAGCTTGACCGAGAGCAATGTTTTGGGAACAAGCGCAATCAATGACAACTCAGATATACTTGGGATGATTGATGATAGCGGTGAATACAAAGCAGCCCTCAGAATTGACGGAACATGGACTGCATTGCCGTCATCGGTTCCATTGGACAGCGAAGACACGCTGTATGATATTTCAGAAAACGGCGTTTGGCTGGTAGGTCAAACCGGTTGGGATCCGGACACCAATACTGCATGGGGATTCATTTATAACACTGATACTGAGGAATTCAGATTGCTTGAAAGCGCTCTATATGAGTACAGTGCTGCCTATTCTGTAAACAATGACGGTTATGCTGTTGGCTGGGTAGATGATTTGCCTACCGGAACTCTGAGAATGCCAGCGGTATTTGCACCCGACGGCTCTATCATTTTGTTGGGTGAAGATGCTGGAGAGGCTTCTGGTATTAACAACAACGGACAGGTGGTAGGAATTTTTCAGGGAACTCCTTTCGTTTACGACATCAACACAGATATTATGGAATCACTGAACATCCCCTCAGATGTGATGTCAGGTGCTTTTGCTGAAATTTCTGACACGGGTGTTGCGGTTGGATATTTTGTTTTTCCGGGTTTCTCCAGACTACCGATTGTTTATCACCCCGACCTTGGCGACCAACCCTTGTCTCTCATAGATGTATTGAATGGTTTTGGTGTTGACACCAGCGACTTGGTAGGAACTGCATACAGAATTTCTTCGGATGGTAATTATATCGCTGGATTTACAGACGGGCCTGCTTTTATGGCCATGGGTTGGGCGGTTTATTTTGATAACCAGCTGATAGGCGGTTCTGGCAGCCCTTGTGATGATAAAACAATTATGGAGTGCGGTGTGGAATACACAGCAGAATTGGTACCCGATGCAGGTGAATGGTTGACATACACCGATGTCCCTTATAATTATACCGGTTCAGAAAAAGTGTGGGAATTCACTGCACTCGCAACCGGATTGTATATTTTTGACCTCGATCAAGGAGTGGAAGACGCAGATTTCTTCCTGATGGAAGCATGCAGCAACGAGGCAACTAATATAATTGGAGGCTATTGGGCAGGGATAGGAATTGAATCCATTGAACTTGAGGAAGGTGTGACATATTATCTGATAGCCGATTTGTATGAATTTAACAGCGGCCCTACCACAGTTACTGTTCAGGTGAGCTGCACTGGAGGTGGAGTTCAGGAACCTGACTTTGACTGTTTTCAGGGAGACGGCATCACTTCTTCATTTGATAATGCATACAACATTACAGAAACTTCATCATTCAGAACTGCAGACGACTTTACGGTTGAAACCAATACTACATTCTTGCTAAGACAAATCACCATAGATACAAATCAGCAAGAAATCCCAGAAACTGCAACCATCAACATTCGTGAGGATAACGCAGGTCAGCCGGGAGCAGTGATAGAAACCTTCAACCTCGAAGCTTCTGATGTAATCCTGTATGCAGCAGCCTTTGGCGACCCGATTTATCATATGACCTTTGACTTGGACACTCCTCAGCTGTTTACAGAAGGAACATATTGGATCGAACCGTTTATGAATACCCCGAGC
>JAQVKJ010000270.1 GCA_028694715.1 Weeksellaceae bacterium
CGGATTATGCTCCCATCGTGGCAGAATATGGACTCACCGTATTCCCCTACTCCGCTTTGGCTTCAGGATTTCTAAGCGGAAAATACCGTTCGGAAGCCGATTTTAACAAAAGCCCAAGAGGACAAGGTGCAAGCAATTATTTGAATGAAAAAGGAATTGGTGTTTTAAATGCCTTGGATCAAATTGCTGAAAAACACAATACTGTACCGGCAACTGTGGCTTTGTCATGGCTGTCTGCACAACCCAACATCGGAGGACCCATCGCCAGTGCGACTTCCACCCAACAATTACAGCAAATTCTTTCTGCCGCCACACTGAATCTGGAGGAGTCTGACCTGAAATTATTGAACGACGCAAGTCAATAGAAATAAGAAAGTTAAAGAATTAAAAGATTATAATAAAAGGAATAAAAATTTGAAATGAATGGTTGAAGCTAAACGAAAAACCCGTAAATTGTAAACTCAAATTTTTAATCCAAAAACAATCAAAAATTAAACATGTTTAACCATTAAATAAAATTCATTATGAGTACAAACGCTATGGCATGGCCAAAATTCAAAGAAAAGTATGACAACTACATCAACGGCAAATGGACGGCTCCGGTGCAAGGAAAATATTTTGACAATATTTCTCCACTGACCGGAAAAGCATTCACCAAAGCCGCACATTCCACAGCCGAAGACATCGAACTTGCAGTAGATGCAGCACATGAAGCTTTTAAAACTTGGGGCAAAACTTCAGCCACCGAGAGAAGCATCATTCTGAACAAAATCGCCGACAGAATGGAGGAAAATTTAGAATACATTGCAACCGTGGAAACCATCGACAACGGAAAAGCCATCCGCGAAACCCTGAATGCGGATATCCCACTCGCAATCGACCACTTCCGCTATTTTGCAGGCGTCATCCGAGCCGAAGAAGGTTCGCTGAGCGAATTGGACCAGAACACGGTTTCATTGATCGTAAACGAACCCATCGGTGTGGTGGCACAAATCATTCCGTGGAATTTCCCGATTCTAATGGCCGTATGGAAATTGGCACCGGCATTGGCTTCGGGTTGTACCGTCATCCTGAAACCGGCAGAAAGCACCCCGACTTCTATCATGGTGCTGATGGAATTGATTGAAGATTTGCTGCCCGCAGGTGTATTGAACATCGTCAACGGATTCGGTGCCGAATTGGGAAGACCTTTGGTCACCAACAAAAAAGTAGCCAAAGCTGCCTTTACCGGTTCTACTGCAACCGGTCGTATGGTAATGCAATATGCAACCGAAAACATCATTCCGGTTACACTTGAATTGGGCGGAAAATCACCCAATATTTTCTTCAATTCCGTTATGGACGAAGACGACGAATTCTTGGACAAAGCCATTGAAGGCGCAGTCATGTTCGCACTGAATCAAGGTGAAATTTGTACCTGTCCTTCCAGACTTCTGATTCAAGAAGACATTTATGACAAATTCATCGCCCGTGTGATTGAAAGAGTCGAAGCCATCAAAATGGGAAATCCATTGGATCCGACCACAATGATGGGGGCGCAGGCTTCAAAAATACAGTTCGACAAAATCTCTTCTTACCTGAAATTAGGAAAAGAAGAAGGCGCAGAACTGCTGACCGGCGGTGAACCGATGAAAATGGAAGGCGAATTGGAAGGTGGATATTACATTCAGCCGACCCTGTTCAAAGGACACAACAAAATGAGAATTTTCCAAGAAGAAATTTTCGGACCTGTGTTGGCAGTGACAACTTTCAAAACCGTGGAAGAAGCCATCGAAATTGCCAATGATACATTGTACGGATTGGGTGCAGGAGTTTGGACCCGCGATGCCCACGAATTGTATCAAGTACCGAGAGCCATTCAAGCAGGTAGAGTTTGGGTCAACCAATACCATTCTTATCCGGCAGGTGCTCCCTTCGGTGGATACAAACAATCCGGAATCGGTAGAGAAAATCACAAAATGATGTTGGCTTATTATCGTCAAACCAAAAACATGTTGATTTCTTACGACAAAAACAAACAAGGATTCTTCTAAAAAATCATGCAAAGAGCAAATTCCGTCGTGGGATTTGCTCTTATTTTTAAACATTTAAAACACTTCATCATGGTATCAAGAATAGACAGCACCCAAAAAGCAAAAGAACTGATCAATGAGCTGAAAGAAAAACACGGCGAACTGATGTTTTATCAAGCCGGTGGCTGCTGTGAAGGCACCCAACCTCAATGCTTCCGCAAAGGTGAATTTTATTTGCGGATGAACGATGTTTGTATTGGCGAAGTAGAAGGTTGTGAATTCTGGGTGGACAAAGATTTGTTTGAATATTGGAAACACGCCCATTTCACCCTCGATGTCACCGACGGATTCGGTGCCGGCGGATTTTCATTAGAAACTCCCTTGGGAAAAACTTTTCAAATCCATTACCGAATCTTTACAGACGAGGAAATCGAAAACCTTAGTCCGGTGAAATTGGCCTGAAATTAGGCAAAAAATAAACATTTAAACAAGACAACAATATGAAAATTGAAATATGGAGCGATGTGATGTGTCCGTTCTGTTACATCGGAAAAAGAAATTTTGAAACGGCACTGTCAGATTTTGCAGACAAAAACAAAATCGAAGTCGAATGGAAAAGCTATCAATTGGATCCATCGATGCCCGAAGTGGCAACCGAAAGCCAAGAAGACTATCTCATCAAAAGAAAAGGAATGAATCGCGAGCAAGTGCAGGGAATGTTGGAAAATGTGACCCGAATGGCAGAACAGGCCGGATTGGAATATCATTTGGACAAATCCATCATGGCCAATTCAAAAAAAGCCCATCAATTGATTCAGTTTGCAAAAACCAAAAATCTGGGCAGTGAAATGGAAGAGCAATTGTTCAAAGCTTTTTTTACTGACGGAAAAAACATCGCAGACACCGAAGTACTGACCCAATTAGGTAAAGAAATCGGTTTGGACGAAGATGAGTTGCAGACCGCATTCACCGACGAACAATACCAATACCAAATGGCACAAGACATTCAGGAAGCGCGCAACATCGGAGTACAGGGTGTGCCTTTCTTTGTTTTCGACAGAAAATACGGAATTTCGGGTGCGCAGCCGC
>JAQVKJ010000271.1 GCA_028694715.1 Weeksellaceae bacterium
AAGATTCAACACCTTTGGTCTCGTTTGCTTTGCCCAAGCATGAAGCAAATCCCACTTCAAAAAATCCTGCGATTAATAGTATAACCCAATGCATCTAAAAATATTTTGACTCCAAATTTCGACAAAATTTTTATATCTAAGGGTTTTAAAATGTATTGTAACTTTGCTTCATGAAAACAGTTAAATCGATTGAGCGGAAGAAATGGGACAAAATCGAAGATTTTTTTATAAAAAATTTTACCGATGGTGAGCGGCCAGACATGGACACCATTCTGTTTTTAATCGGGGTGCAGGAACTTGGCCAAGGCAAGAAGAAATTTAGCAAGGACGACAAAGTAAACCTCATACACATAGCGGTTTGCACTATTCTTGAGCCTTTTGGATATTATCGTTTTGAAGGCCGTGATGCTGATGATTGGCCACAGTTTGAATTTATGGAACCACTGCCCGAACTAAAAGCCAACGAACAGTCACTGTTAATGAAATACGCCATCATTCAGTATTTTGAAGACAAAAACCTGATTTGATATTTATCTGGTACTGACTCAGCTGCTTCTATGCAAATTTTAAAATAAAAGCCAAAAAAAAATTCAAGACCCAAATACTTTAGTATATTTAGACAGGCAAACCAAAACGCCGAAAGCTATGAGAGTTTTTCATCTAAGTGCTGAATGCTATCCTGTTGCAAAAGTTGGAGGACTTGCTGATGTGGTCGGCTCACTTCCAAAATACCAAAACAGACTTGGTTGTGTGGCTTCAGTCATTATGCCTTGGTACGATGTAGATTTTGTAAACAAAAATACCTTTGAAAATATATTTGACGGAAAAGTCGTTCTCAGAAACCATCAATATCCGTTTAAAGTACTGAAGGAGACAAAGAACCAACTTGGTTTTGAATTGTTCCTGATTAAAATCGAAGGGCTCACCGATCGTCAATCCGTTTACGGGTACGAAGACGCCGCAAAGCAGTTCATCGGTTTCCAAACAGTCGCACTCTATTTTATGAGGGAGAGTGAAATACAACCCGATTTGGTGCATTGCCACGACCATCATACCGGATTGATTCCTTTTATGATGAATTATGTTCCCGAATTCGAAAAACTCAGGGGTATTCCCACAGTAGGCACCATTCACAACGGGCAATATCAAGGACAAATGGGATGGGAAATGCTGAATTATCTGCCCGGTTTCAATCTGTCGGACAGCGGTCTGCTGGACTGGAACAACATTATCAATCCATTGGCTGCCATGGTCAAATGTACCCATGCGTTCACTACAGTTTCAGAAGGATATCTGAATGAATTGATGAACGAGAAAGGTGCAGGACTGGAATCACTTTATCGACAAGAAAGTCAGAAAGCATACGGATTGGTGAACGGAATCGACACCGAAGTATGGAATCCAGAAACCGATGAATTTTTGGTTGAAAATTATGGCTCCAATAATTTTGTCAGTAAGAAAAAAGCCAACAAAAAAGTACTTTATGAACGCTATAAATTAAATAAAGAACTGCCTCTCGTCGCTTTTATTGGAAGATTTGCTGCCGAGAAAGGTGCAGATTTGTTGCCGGGTATCATTCAACGGATGATTATGGAAAGGAGCGGCGATGTGAATTTCTTTGTTTTGGGAAGTGGAAACCTGGAGGTGGAACAAAAACTTCTGGATGTACAGCATCGTTTTATTGGGAATTTCGGATTGGAAACCGGTTACAACGAAGCCTTGTCTCACCTCATTTATGCCGGAGCAGATTTTCTACTAATGCCCTCGCGGGTGGAACCCTGTGGATTGAATCAGATGTATGCCATGCGATACGGAAGTATTCCGATTGTAAGAAAAACCGGTGGGCTAAACGACACTGTACCCGACATTGAAGAAAAAAACGGCAGAGGCTTTCAGTTCAATGATGCGGATGAAACCGGTGCTTGCTGGGCAATTCACAAAGCACTTGATTTTATGTCAAATACAAAAGAATCAAGAAAACTTAGGAGGAAAATCATGAAAATTGATTTTTCGTGGGAGAAATCAGCACAAAAATACTTAGCTTTATACAAGACCATAAAACAACGATAATGAAACCAAAAATTTTGGCTGTCATATTGGGAGGCGGACAAGGCACCCGTTTGTATCCGCTGACAGAAACGCGTTCAAAACCTGCTGTGCCAATCGCCGGAAAGTACAGGTTGGTGGACATCCCGATTTCAAATTGTCTGAATTCGGGAATCAATCGAATACTCGTACTGACTCAATTCAATTCCGCCTCACTAAATTCGCACATCAAAAACGCTTATCACTTTGATATTTTCAGCAAAGGTTTTGTTGAAATTCTGGCCGCAGATCAGGATTTCGACAACAAAAGCTGGTACCAGGGAACGGCAGATGCAGTCAGAAAAAGCCAAAAACATCTCAGTAAATTCGACTATGATTATCTGCTGATTTTATCAGGTGACCAACTTTATCAGATGAATTTCAATGAATTAATAGATTTTCACATAAAAGGAGAACATGAGATCAGCATAGCAACCATTCCGGTCGATAAACAGGATGCCACAGGTTTTGGCATCATGAAATCTGACAACAACTTCAGGGTGACTTCATTTATTGAAAAACCCAATGCCGATGTGTTGCCCGAATGGAAATCAGAGGTAAGTGATGAAAACAAAGTACTCGGAAAAGAATACCTGGCTTCCATGGGCATTTATGTTTTTAACAGAAACACCCTGAATCAAATATTTGACGAAGAATCGGGCAATGATTTCGGAAAAGAAGTCATTCCAAAAAGCATTCACAAATACAAAACAGGGAGTTATCAGTACAGCGGTTATTGGACTGACATTGGGACCATCCGTTCATTTTTTGAAGCCAATATGGATTTGACACGAGATATTCCACAATTCAATATGTACGGCCACAACAAAATATTTACCAACTCCAGAATGCTTCCTCCCAATAAGATTACAGCCACTCGGATAGACCATGTTATCTTTGGCGGCGGATGTATCGTTTCGGCTGAAAGAATTGAATCCTCCATCATCGGTGTGCGTTCAAGAATTGACAGCGGCTCAGTTCTGAAAAACACATACATGATGGGTGCAGATTATT
>JAQVKJ010000272.1 GCA_028694715.1 Weeksellaceae bacterium
ATACAATAAGATGATGGAAATGTATGGCGACGGCGTGGACAAAGATTAAACTTTTGAAAAGTTTCTGAACTTTTCCAATGTTCCGGACAAGCGTTTTCAGTCTTTCAATTCATGTTCCGGACAATCCACCCGCAAATCGGAAACTTCTAATTTTTGGTTGAGAAGTTGACAGAAGTGCGCTCCGTTCTCATCGGTCCGATAATGCCGACACGACATGCACATCCTTTGCACAGTAATGATTTGGGACAGATTCAGATGTCTGATGATGTTGAGCAAACTCAGTAACAAATTTTCTTTGTCGTCCGGATGCAGTTGGTCAATCGGCACTCGGATTTCTTTGGTGAATCCAGCAGTTTTTTCTGCAATTTCTTTGCCCTTTGTTGTCAAATCGATGGTATAACTTCTGGTGTCTTGTAGGTCATGAACTTTACTGATTAATCCCTTGTTTTCGAGGGTTTTCACCGTGTCGCTTATCGTGGCCTTGGTCATATTGAATTCATTGGCCAAATAACTGACTTTTCTTTTTTCATCGCTGTGAAACAACAAAAAAATCAAAAGCTGAACCTGTATCGGACTGAGCGCAAATTCCTTGCTTTCCTGCCATAGCAGTACCCGAAAAGCTTGGGCAATTCTTTCGAGCGAAGCAACAATTTTACTTTCGGTGCTTTGGATTTGCTGGTTTAAATCAAAATCTGATTTCATACAATAGTTTCATCCGATTGCTAAATGCAATTTTCCATTTCATAAATATAATAACCCTTTTGCTTGATTTCAGCTTCCCACTGTGGCCGTACAGTTTCGATATGACAGAAACTGCATTCCTTCGAAGTCAACGGCTGCCCCATCTGGTCTTTGGTTTCGAGATATTCTCTACCATAATTGTGAATCATTTCTTCATCCTTAATTTCTGCCGGCGCAATGATGTCAAAATGCATCACGCTGCCGTCTTTTTTCGTTACATAGGTGTCCCAAACTGCTACTCGCATTTTTATTTATTTTAGAAGATTTGCCTTGCAAAGATAGGAGTCCTAACTTTACAAGGCAAATAAAATTAATCAACTTTGTATGGCAATGATAAATTGCCGCTGGCCACAGAATACACTTTATAAACTCCAAGCATGGGCTTGTCTCCACCACCATGTCCTTCTTTTTCATCGGTATTGACTTGCATATAGGCAGCCACACCATCATAAGAGAAATCCGTTTTGTTGTTCATTCTATAATCCGGAACTACCACCCGAATCGTGTTTCCATTTGTAATGACTTGAAAACCCGGCGAATCCATATACATCGGCATCCCGGGATTTGTAGGAGGCAAAACCACAGTTTTATCCTTTGGATCAAATTGTTTGACAGCCAAACCGCCTTCCACCCTTTTGTCTTCGGTCAATACCACCCAATGAGGATGCCAGACAATGCCATCGTTCTCATAATCACCATCGGTGTTTTCATCCCAAAGCGGAGTGTCATCAAAATCTGGATGCGATGTCAAAGCCAGTGCTACAATCCCTTCGGTATCGCCAAATCCAACATCGGTTGGTTTTAGTGTTGTCGGAAAAACATATCCCAATACCGGGGCTCCGTTTAGTTGTCCGGCAGGAACAGGAGTTGTTTGTCCGGCTTTTCCTTTTACCGTAATCTCCCAAATCGTTGCAGCAATCTCCGCAGAGTGCTTTACGCTAACCTTCTGGATTTGAAAATCCTCATTGTCATAGTTGCCACATTTGTCGCAGGCGAAACTTGGAATTGCCAAAAGTGAAATTCCAAGAAAATAAAGTAAATGTTTCATTTTTTGAATTTTTAAAGTTTAAAAAAAATGTTAGAAGCCCTAAAACAAGGTAGGACTCCTAACATTGTGTGTGAAAAAAAATCATCCCTTTACTTCGGCCATAGATGCACCAAAATTGAGATGAAGTACATTTCCTTTGGGGGTCACCAAAGCAGGAACTGACTTTACACCTGCATTTTCTGCTTCTTGGATTCTGTCTCTCACTTCTCCAATGTGTACGATTTCTACATTTTCAGCACCGATCAAATCAATGATGTCGTGTTCTGCACTGATACAAACTGGGCAGCCGGCGTGATAAAAAACTGATTTTGTCATTTTGTTTATGAATTAAATTTGTGTAGCAATATTGCTTCGGCAAATATAGTTAGTTATCCTAACTAAATCCAAATTAATTCACATTTTTTTTCAGAATAAAAATAATTTCAGTCCATTCAAGCGGGCAAATGCATTTTGCTTTAGGATTGTATCAGTTTTTTACGAATTCCACTCTGCGGTTTCGGGCTTTGTTTTCAGGACTGTCGTTGGGAACCAAAGGTTTGGAGGAGCCAAAACCTTGGGTTGTGAGCCTATTTCCATCGATTCCCAAACCGATAATAACAGATTTCACTGTTTCTGCTCTTTGCAAAGACAATTCATCGTTTCTTTGCGTTGAACCATCGCTGTCGGTGTGTCCGCCAATTTCGAATTTCAAATCAGGATTTTCTTTCAAGATTCTGACCATTTCGTTGATGCTTCCCATGGACTCGGGCTTCAGCACTGCTTTGTTCACATCGAACTGAATGCCGTAAGCGATGAATTTTCCGTCTGTAATCAATTGATTATAGGCATCATCGCCACCGGAGGCAATCCGAAAATTCCTAAATAGCACAGGATTTCCTGCACTGATTACTTCTATCTCCATCATGTCTATCCGACTCGTTTCCAATTGATTTGCGACCGCAAGCCGATGTTGGTCCACATAAAGTTTTACAATATTGTCGTTGACATAGACAGCCACCCGTCGCCAATTGTTTTGTTGGCTATTTTGGGCTTGTTTTGGAAAAACTTTGGCGGCCGTTCCCACCCAATTGTCGTTGTTGTAACATTCAAAAGCATAAAGTGCTTGATCTTCGTCCCCCGAGATACTGGACAAGTTGATTTTCAAAGCTGCTGTGGCATCTCCGCTTCCGGCACGGGATTTCTCACGGAAATACAAATTGATTTCTGACGCACTGGTGTTGCTGCTGCCGTTGGACAGCACATCAAATTCCACGGTGAACTGCACAGGCAAATAGGAATTTCCCTTGATTTGCGGTGCCATAT
>JAQVKJ010000273.1 GCA_028694715.1 Weeksellaceae bacterium
GATTGGTCATGTTTCTGACCGATCAACAATCGATTCAGGAAGTTTTATTCTTTCCTCAAATGAGACCAATCCCCACCCACCTCCCCAAAGGGGAAGAGTTTCTCTCTCCTTTTGAGGAAATTAAAGAAACTTTAAGTGATGACGCCAAAGCGGTGTTGGAATTATTGAACAAAACCAGAAAAACCGATTTGAATAATTTGAAAAACCAGTCCGGTTTGTCAGGCAAAAAATGGGACAAAGCGATTAAGGAGTTAACTGCCAATAAATTGGTGAAAGTCGAGAAAACTGAGGAAGGTTTGTTTGTAGAAGTGGTATAATGGCAGGTCAAAAAGTTCATAGAAACACCCTTTGAATGAGGTGATTTTGATGGACTTTAAATCTACTTGATTTTCAAACTCAGTTTTTATTTTAGTTATTACACCTTTTACAAAAATACTCAATTCGGTTGGCGGGACTATGTTTCTATCTATCAGGCAATCTCCCGTTTACACCAAATAAATTAACTTTGCCCAATGCAAAAAGTTCAAATCAAAAACATGGTTTGTCCGCGCTGTGTGATGGCGGTCGAAAATCTTTTGAAACAAAACGAAATCGACTTTATTGAGGTTCGTTTGGGGGAAGTTATACTGGATTCAGAACTCAGCAAAAGTCAGAAACAAACCCTCCAGGAACAATTGGTAAAACTCGGATTTGAATTGTTGGATGACCGTAATGCCGCATTGATCAATAAAATCAAAACACTGATTATCAACCAAATTCAAAGCGAATCAAACAACAACTTAAAGCTCTCTGAGTTGATTTCAAAAAAAATGAACAAAGATTATTCTCAGCTCAGTAAATTGTTTTCTTCAACTTTGGGCATCACCATCGAACAGTTTGCAATTTTACAAAAGGTAGAAAAAATAAAAGAATTGTTGATTTATGACGAACTCAGTCTGAAGGAAATTTCATTTCGGCTGAATTACAGCAGTCCTGCACATCTGTCGTCTGCTTTCAAAAAGGCCACGGGTTTTACACCCAGTGAATTCAAAAAATTAAATATCAAAAACCGAAAAGGAATTGAGCAGATTTGACTGAATTTTGTATTTTTGATATACTTGAAAATTTAATTCAACAAATGAAAAAGATAATACTTATTAGCGGACTGGCTTTGATTTTGTCGTCCTGCGTGGTTTCAACAGCCGGAAAAGTAGTAAAAACTGCCGTCAGAACTACTACCAAAGTAGTGAAAGGCACAGTCAAAGGTGTCAGCTGGGCAGTAAAAAAAGCCGAAGGTAAAATCAATGAAAACCGACTTGATGGTGACTGGAAAGTGGTGGGTGTTTACAATGGCACTTATGAGGAATTCGCCAAAGACAAAGACCCGGACAACAATTATGAAAGCAAGTGCAGCGACAGCTTTGAACAAATTACAATCAATACCAAAAAAGAAAAATTTCGCCCTTTTCACTGTAGTGGTGAAAAAGAAGATTGGGTAAAATACAAGTTCAAATTCGGCAAGAATCCACAAAACAAAGAGAAAGAAAATTACCTTAAATACAACCGCGACAAAACCATTTCCATCGTGGATGTTACTTCCAAAACCATGGTCATCGAATCAGAACTGTTGCTTGGAAATAATTTTCCGAAAAGAAGATTGTACTTATTGGAGAAAATTTAATTTTTGATGCAAGCATTCGTTGGTTACGCGACCAATCAATTTCCGTGCAATAAGTATGGACACAATATTATAACTCTTATCCATCATTCTGTAAGGCTGTCTGCATTGTAATTCCGAAATTTGCAGCAGAGAACAAAATTATGGCATTAGAAACAATTTACATACCCTTAGAAAATGTGGACAACGAGCATTGTGCTATGATTGTCAACAAAGGACTTTCCGAAATCCCGGAAATCAGCGAACATTCTGTGGAAATCAACAACAAACGGGCGAAAATATCGGCCAAATATCTTGATGAAGCACTTCCGCTTGCAGTCCAAAAAATCAGAGAACTCGGCTACAATGTACCCACCATCAAAAAACATTTCCCCGTCCTGAACATGACTTGCGCTTCTTGTGCTTCGAGCTCACAAAACATCTTGAAAATGCAGCCGGGCGTGGTGGATGCGCAAGTAAACTATGCCAATACCGATGCATTGATTGAATACATTCCCTCATTGACCGATTCCCAAAAACTAAAACAAGCATTGCAGGCAGTAGGTTACGACCTGATGATTGACGAATCGGAGGACGCCAAAGACAGTTTGGAGGAATTGCAACGAAGGAAATACGAAACACTGAAAAAGAAAACCTTTTGGGCAATTATTTTGTCCGTTCCCTTGATGTTCATCGGCATGGTATTCATGGATATTCCATACGCCAATTACATCATGTGGGCACTCTCCACACCCATTGTTTTTGTGCTCGGTAAACAGTTTTTTACAGGCGCATGGAAACAACTCAAACACCGTTCGGCCAATATGGACACATTAGTGGCCATGAGTACGGGGATTGCATATTTGTTCAGTGTTTTCAATACTTTGTTTCCTGAATTTTGGCTGAGCCGAGGAATGGAACCTCATGTTTATTTTGAAGCTGCAGGAGTGATTATCGCTTTTATTTTGATTGGAAAAGTATTGGAAGAAAGGGCCAAAGGAAATACTTCTTCGGCCATTAAAAAACTCATCGGAATGCAACCCAAAACCGTGACTGTGGTTCATGAGAATGGTCACCAAATGGAAGTTCCGGTGGCTTCAATACAGCCGGGCAATATTATTTTGGTAAAACCGGGAGAAAAAATTCCGGTGGACGGTGAAGTGATTTCGGGCAATTCCTTTGTAGATGAAAGCATGATTTCGGGTGAACCGGTGGCGGTGGAAAAAATCAAAGGCGAAAAAGTCTTTTCAGGAACGGTCAACATGAAAGGAAGTTTTCAATTTACAGCCACAAAAGTCGGAAGTGAAACCTTGTTGAGTCAAATCATCAAAATGGTACAGGATGCACAAGGGAGCAAGGCTCCGGTGCAGAAATTGGTCGATAAAATCGCTGCAATTTTCGTTCCTGCGGTGCTGTTGATAGCGGTACTAACACTGATTGTCTG
>JAQVKJ010000274.1 GCA_028694715.1 Weeksellaceae bacterium
ATTCCCTGCCGCCAAAAATTCCGAACAGATAACTGACAAGGATTCCAAAAAAAGTCAAACCAAAAATCATCAACTGTAATTTGGCCAGTTTGGGAAATCTCAACCCCTTTCCTATATGTTCCTGTAAAAATGTGAGTACAGCCCCCACCGCAGCTGTGAGTATCCAGAAAACCATGGAAGAAACATGTAATGGTCTGATTTTTTCGAAAGAAATGTATCTTTTGGAAACACCTGGTAAAATGTATTCCAACGCACCCAAAAAACCAAAGATAAGACCTGTACTCAATAAAATCAATGCGAGCGCATAGAAGTAATTAATTGTTCTTCTGTGAAATTGTTCCATCCAAATTCAGTTTAAAAGTTCTGGGATCTCCGTTGCCCGATTCATCTACCGATTTGAGAAAGGCCATCAAAGCGTTTATTTCTTCTTGACTGAAATGATAATTCGGCATTACGATGGTTCCGCTCATTAAAAATGCGGCAATATGTTCGGGGCTTCTTTGTGAACTCACATGGGTCAAATCCGGTCCCAGATGTCCGCCTAATCCGTACAACTGATGACAAGAAGTACAGTTTTTCTGCTGCCAAAGCATTTTCCCTTGTTCTTCGGGGCTGCCTATTGTAACTTTTTTACTGCCGTTTGGCGGTGGTTCTACATATAATTCAAAAGAATAAGCGAGAAATGAAACCACCAGAACGACAAGAACCGACAACTTAAACTTATCTGACTTCATTATAAAAGACTAATATATCTTATAGGTAGGCAAATATATTTAAAATAATTGATTAAAACAGTTTCCAACTCAAACCCCATACAATGGTGAAATTGATCGGCCCACGGTCTTTTCCATAAGCCGGAATCACCAAAGGTTCAATGTTTTCCTGCTTTTTTGAACCCATATAAATCATGGGTCTCACCGAAACATCCGCATACAGATTACTGATGAGTTTGATTCGGCCACCGGCCACCATTTCAAACCAATAAGCACTTACATTTTCAGCCGGAAGACTACCATATTCATCCACCTGATTGTTGGACAAACGGACCGGATATTGTTTGATTTGCTGCTGATAAGCAGAATATGAAATTCTCGCACCTGTATAGAATCCGTTAGAGTTGTCTTGGTGGTCTTGTGAAATAAACCAATTAAAACCCAGTTTAAAATAAATTCCATTCACATCTACGAGCCAATCCAAGTCCTTGTAATTGTTAGATTCATAGCCGACTTCTGCTACCATATTCCACTTATTGAAAACCCTATACGAAATAAATGCAGCTCCCCCCTGACGGTCAGAAAAACCGGACAGCGCAAGGCTATATAAATCTGCTCCCACAAAAACAATTCCAGCCTTTCTGTGTCTTTCACTCAACTCCAAAGAATCTTTTACAGTCAAAACTGTATTGGCTTCCAGATGGAGTGAATCCTGTTGTGCATCGAGCGGAATGCCGAACAAACTAATTGTCCAGAACAATATAAAGATTCGTAATCGATTCATCTCTCAGTTCGTTTGATTCTGACGGAACAATTGAATTAATATGATAATTTGTGATTTGATAACTCAAGTTTTCATACACCAGCCTGAAACCACAAGCTTTGGATACATATTCTGATTTGGATTGATAATCAATGGTCAAAATATCTTGGTCAACATTGCTCCTTCTTTTGATTTTAAAGTAAACTCGTTCATCGTTCAGTCCACCCATCGGCAGTTTGATACTATCTGTAAAAATTTTTTCGTAAATCGTGTCTGAATTTTCAAAACCAATATCGGCAGAACGATATATACTCAGCGTATCCATCTGATTGGAAGTGTTCTGGATATTCCTGAAAACCACTGTCAGATGGGGTGTCCCTTCACCAATGCAAATGTCGTCTTCCTCACAACCCATTGGCAAAAAAGAAATACAGAACAAAATAGGAATCAATTGCCTCAACTTCATAATTTCATTTCATTTCGGGTCAAAAATACAATTATTCTCATTTATCACTTGCTTTCATTCCAATAATAACTGTCGGGATATTTTCTTTTGCCGAAAACCGCAGTCCCCACCCTGACGATGGTCGCCCCTTCTTCTATGGCAATTTCCAAATCTCCGCTCATTCCCATCGACAACTCTCGCATTTCCACATTTGGAATATTTTCTTCAATAATTTTTTGTTGAATGGATTTTAACAACTGAAAACATTTTCTGACTTTTTCTGCATCGGCACTGAACAATCCGATGGTCATCAGGCCTTTGATTCGGATTCTGTCCATTTGTGCAACGGCTTTCACCAAATTGATTGCATTCTCAGGACTGCTGCCGAATTTACTCTCCTCAAAAGAAGTATTGACCTGAATCAGCACATCCATGGTTTTATCTTCAAATTCCAATCGCTTTTGAAGTTTTTCAGCCAATCTCAATCGATCCAATGATTCTATGCAACTTACATTGTATTTCAGAACTTCCTTGATTTTATTGGTTTGCAGATGCCCGATGAAATGACTTTTATGAGGCACATCTTTCAATGCTTCAAATTTCTCTTTGAGTTCCTGAATTTTATTTTCCGCAATCAGCGTATATCCAGCCAGAAATGCGGATTTAATTCTTTTCGGTTCAACCGTTTTGGTGGCGAGCAGCAGTTTTACTTCCTCTCTGTTCCGCCCGGTTTTTTCACATGCTGACTGAATGCGTTGTTCAATTTTCTGAAGATTGACTCTGATTTTCTCCATATTGTTGACTTAAAATCCAAAACAACAAATTTAGCCAAATCATCGGCATACCTTAATAGTATATGCCAAAATTAAAAATACAGTCAAAGTCTCGGCATTAAGAAAGTTACTATCTACAATCAAAACCAAAGCATTGATTAACAATGGGTTCAACAGCGAGCAATCCATTTCAATCATTAGTTGATTTAAATCAGTTTTTGTACCCGTTCCGAATCATCTAAGTCCTTTTTGCAAATCAGATTTTAGGCTCATTTGAATCATTAGAAAATTGCGGTTTACTAAGCAACTTTGTATAGAACATAAAAAGGATTTAGTTATGAAAACATTATTATCAACCAAAGCAATTTTAGTCATTGTATTT
>JAQVKJ010000275.1 GCA_028694715.1 Weeksellaceae bacterium
CCGGTGAGCATATCATTTTCGGTATCTTTTGCAGTCAGAAAAATGATTGGAACAATCAGTCCGTCTTTTCGGATTTTTTCGGCCATTTTGTAACCCGACATTCCGCCCATCATCACATCGAGCAGTATCAGGTTGAATTCGGCAATCGGTTTATTCAGTGCTTCCTCAGCCGACACAGCCGTGTCCACTTCAAAACCTTCATTTTTCAGGTTGAATTCCAAAATTTCAGCAATGCTGCTGTCATCATCCACGATCAAAATTCGGCTCATTCCGTTTTTTAAATTGCTGCCCAAAGTTACTTAAAATATCTACGTTTATTTATTTTTTCCTTTATGCTTTAGGACTTTTGCTTCCACAAAAAACACGATTTCCTCCACGATATTGCTGCAATGGTCGCCAATGCGTTCCAATTTGCGAATCGCCATGATCGTATTCAGTCCGCAGCCGATGTCTTTGTTTTCCTTTTTCAGCTGTTCCAAAAGTATATCAAATGCTTTGTTGAAAATCTTGTTTACCTCCTTGTCTTTTGACAAAATTTTGCCTGCGCTTTTTGTGTTTTCCGTATTGAAAGCAGTCAGGCTGTCGGTCAGCATATTCAACAGCAGATCAAACATTCTTTCGATTTCTAGCGTTTCTTTCATTTTGGACGTAAAGGCATGACAATCTTTTTCAGTCACATAATGCGCCACACCTGCCGCATAATCCGCAATCCTTTCGAGTGTGATGCTGATTTTCATGATGGACAGCACAAAACGCAAATCAATCGCCACCGGACTGTAAAGCGCAATATAATGTTCGCAGCTGCTGTCGATTTTCAGTTCGATGCCATCCACTCTTTTTTCGAGTTTGATGATTTCAAGAGCCAGCTCCACATCGTTATTGAGCAATGCCAACTTGGTTTTGGTCACCTGCGAAATCACCAATTTCCACATCTGATTGATTTCTTCTCTCAGATAGAGTAATTCCTGTTCGTTATGTTTCATTGAAGTAGTATTATCATTCATAATTATCCAAATCTTCCGGTGATATAATTTTGTGTCGTTTCCTTGTCCGGATTCAGAAACATCTTTTTGGTATCGCTGTATTCAATCAGTTCGCCGAGCATAAAAAACCCAGTTTTATCGCTTACCCTCGCCGCCTGCTGCATATTGTGGGTCACAATGACAATGGTGTAATTTTCCTTTAACTGATGAATCAATTCCTCAATTTTTGAAGTCGAAATCGGGTCAAGTGCCGAAGCCGGTTCGTCCATCAGCAAAATCTTTGGATTCACCGCCAAAGCCCGTGCAATACACAACCGCTGCTGCTGACCGCCCGACAGTTCAAAGGCGGATTTGTTGAGTTTGTCCTTAACTTCATCCCACAAAGCCGCTGAAATCAGTGATTCTTCCACTCTTTGTGCAATTTCAGTCTTATTTCGGGTTCCGTTAACCCTCAAACCATAGGCAACATTTTCAAAAATAGATTTCGGAAAAGGATTGGGTTTCTGAAAAACCATACCCACATTTTTACGCAATTTGTCCACATCCACTGATTTTCCGTAAATGTCTTTGTCGTCAATCAGACATTCGCCTTCCAAACGGGTATCTGCAATCAGATCATTCATTCGGTTGAACAATCTGAGGAAAGTTGATTTCCCGCAACCTGACGGGCCGATAAAAGCAGTTACCGTATTGGGTTTGATTCTAATGCTGATGTCTTTCAGTGCATGAAAATCTCCATAATAGAAATTGATGTCTTTAACTTTTATCATCTTTAATTTTGTTTAAATTTTTTGTTTAACCGCTGACGCAAGAGGGTGGCTGACAGATTGAAAATCAGTACGATGACGATCAGAACAAGTGCCGTCCCGTATGCCATTGGGCGAGAAGCTTCCAAATCTGTTCCGCTTGTTGCCAGCACATACAAATGATAAGGCAGTGCCATCGCCTGATCGAAAATGCTCTGCGGCAGATTCGGCAGAAAATAAGCTGCAACCGTGAAAAGAATCGGTGCAGTTTCGCCCGAAACCCTTCCGATGGAAAGAATCACACCGGTCAGTATATTGGGCAAAGCACTCGGCAAAACCACTTTTCGGATGGTTTGAAGTTTACTTGCACCCAAAGCCAGACTTCCACTGCGATAAGCATCGGGAACCGCCTTCAATGCTTCTTCCGAAGTACGGATAATCAAAGGCAAAGTTAACAGACCAAGTGTAAGCGAACCTGCCAGAATTGAATCTCCAAAACCTAAATTATTCACAAACAAAGCCATACCAAAAAGTCCGAAAACAATGGAAGGCACACTTGCCAAGTTGTTGGTCATCAGTCGGATGAAACGGACAATGTAGCCGTTACCGGCATATTCGATGGTGTAAATTGCGGACATCACGCCCAAAGGAACCGCAAAAATCAAACTGCCGATGACCAAATAGAAAGTTCCGACTATGGCAGGGAAAATCCCGCCAGCCGTCATACCTTCGGTCGGGGATTTGGTCAGGAAATCCCAGTTGATTACGCCAATACCGTTGATTACGATAAATCCGAGGATGCTCACCAATATTCCAACGATGAAAAAGCTGAACAAACGGAATAAAAAGAAGGCTGTTTTTTGTTTTATTTTTTGATTCATTTTATACGCTTTTGTAATTTTTCTTTTTTGAAACCATTTCGGAAACCACCGAAATCATCATCGATATCAGAAATAAAATACAACCGAGAAGAAATAATGCCTGGTAATGCTGACCGCCCGAAGGTGCTTCACCCAGTTCAGCCGCAATGGTGGCAGGAATAGTCCGAACCGGTTCAAAAATCGAAGAGGGAATTACCGCTGCATTTCCGGTAATCATCAGCACCGCCATGGTTTCACCCACCGCACGACCGATGCCCAAAACCGCAGCCGCCGAAATCCCGGAACCGGCATAAGGAATCACTACTTTGCGAATCGTCTGCCATTGGGTGGCTCCCAGCGCCAGACTGGCTTCTCGCATTGCTCTCGGCGTATTGCTGATGGCATCTTCAGCCACCGAAATAATCGTTGGCAGAGCCATGATGGCCAAAATCAATCCGCCTGTAAAAGCAGTTTCA
>JAQVKJ010000276.1 GCA_028694715.1 Weeksellaceae bacterium
AACGCCGCCAATGATTCCAGCGCTGTGACCCAAACGGGCTACTGTATCGATAAAAATGGCTGGAGCGCCGCTCGGGAAGGGTCCCATGAAAATACCAGCATCCTTCAATTCAATATTCTTCTCGGTGCGCATGATCTCAACGATCATTTCACCCATTACCCATACTTCAGCCATGATTTAGACCTCTCCTAAAAAGTTCTTGCGCAGGAATTTCAAAGATGCGGCAATTTTTTCATTCATTTCTTCAACACTTGCGCCTTCGCTTAAATCGCGCCAAACCTTGATATCTTTACCCACCTGGCCTCCCATGAGCATGAATGGCTCCATGACAATGCCTTTGTTGAAGTTGATATCTCTGAGCGCTTTCCCGATTTCGGCCCAGGGCAATGATCCTTCGCCAGGTAATTTTCTGTTACCTTCACCGACATGAAGTTCACCAAGACGGCTACCTGCTCTGCGGATCGCAGCGGGAATATTGTCTTCTTCAATGTTCATATGGAATGTATCTAGTAAAATAATAACGTTTTTATTATCAACTTCATCACAAAATTGATTGGCTTCATCAACCGTATTCATGATGTGTGTTTCAAAACGGTTGACAACTTCAAGGCACATTTCAATGTTGTATTGTTCAGCAACTTTACCGAGTTTTTTAACACTTTCAACACCGCGAGCCCAGATCGCAGGTTTGTCCATATCGGTAAAATCATTCGGCCAATATGTATACTGCACACCAACCAGTGTCCTGGAATCCAGTTTGTCCATCGCCTTCATGATATCTGAGAGATATTGGATGCCTGCGTTTCGAGTCGCTTCATCTACCGCTGCAACGTCCTTGTCTTTTGCTGGGCCGATATTGCTGGTCAGGGTCAGGCCCAGGTCTTTGGAAAGCGCTTTCAGGTTGGCCAGTTCATCGTCCGACATCGATATGAGATGACCGGCACCAACTTCCATGATGTCAAATCCTAAACCAGCAATTTTCTTTGCGGTCTCGAAATAGTCACAGCTCCATTCATTGCCCCAATACGAGTACAGTGTTCCGAATTTCATACTTCACCTCTTATTTTATGTTTTCGCACTTTTTATGAAAAATAGGTTTGGAAAAATGGATCAGGGCATGATTGCATGGAAGTAGTCATCCAGCAAAATACCGATGTGTTCAAGAATCAAGTTTTCAGCAGTTGTTTTGAGAAGGCCTCTGCATACCGACTCATATTCGATAGGCATGTACTGCCGGAGTAAGGTCACTGGAATTTCAGCTTCATCGATGTTTTTGATCAGCTGCTGAATTGATTTTTCAACTTGTGGATCTGGTAAATAATATCTTGCCCGATCTGAAAAACTGTATTTCCTGGCAAACTTTAACTGATGTGCATCGCCATGGTAGTGTTTCTTCCAATTCTCAGGCTCGTTCAGCATAGACATTTCAAGAACTTCTTTGAAATTCGATGCGCAATAGGTTTTACCGAAGTAGATTTCCTTTTCGATCATTTCCAAGGCAAACAATGCTTCTCGCAACGCGTATGTCAAAGCAGGACCAACCTTGAGGAATGCTATTCCGTCCTGAACCATTGCTTTGAGTGATTCTTTTGTCTGGTAATCTGTTGAATGGCCTTCATAGACGAAGGGCAAACTCTTTTTCCCAAATTGAATCAGTTCTTTGGCATTGTCAGGGTTGTATTGGAAAACATCTTCATCGCCAAATTCAACACCAGGCTGAACAACCAATGCAACCACCCGCGGCAAAACAGATTCGAGTCCGCTACTAATAAAGACACTTTTAAAAGTTTCGTATGTCTGCTGACAATTATCCGGAGAGGTTACACTAATACTTTCTTCATGTTCTTGCGCACCACCTGGAATAGGGACTTCACTACCAATTACGTAGACAGGTTCCTGACTGTCTGGATATTGTTTTAATCGAACCTGATAAGCTTCCTCAGCAATTTTACACAGCTTCGCTCCACGTTCTGCAATGGTTTGATTAGCAAGCGGCAAGTCTTTAGAATCGCTCGCCACCCTCATGGATGTGTCAATATGGATTTTTGTAAATCCAGCCAAAACGTATTCTTGAACCAGTTCCTCAGCAAAAATCATGGCCTCTGCCTCTGGCAATGTAGTCCTTGTCAAAGGACCAAGATGATCCCCGCCCAGAACGAGCTGATCAAGAGGAAAGCCAATTTCTGCGGCTATTTCCCGGACAAAGGTCACGAATTCCGCAGGTTTCATTCCTGTATAGCCACCATTCTGGTCTACTTGATTGGCAGTGGCTTCGATCACAGCAGGCACACCATGTTTTTGCGCACGCATCAAAGTCGATTTGATTGCATAGCTGCTTGCAGTGCAGGCAGAGAAAAGGCCAACTGGCAATCCGTTTTTTTGTTTGTTCAGAACTTCAATTAAATGTCTGCTCATATTCCTCACTGCACATCTTTTTTGGTTTGGGCTTCCTGAGACCGGTTTCTTGGCACGATATGGCTCGTTCTCACTTTGATTCCACGGAGAGAATCTTTATCAAAATTGAACTTTGTGTTTTGTGCTCGTGCTCAATTTCATGTCCCCATCATATCACCGATCTTTTTCAAACACAACATTACATATACATATATTATCTATAACTTATTTGTGCATATTGTACATTATGCTGTTTTTGCTCTCTAGCCCTATGAGCTCGAGCACATTTTTGTTGCTCGTGCACATTTTTATAGACACGCAACCATTTTCTTGGTATCTTTATATATATGAATGATTACCAGCATAAAAATGATATCATCAAATATACCTAGAATGGGAGGCACATTGTGTCAATAACAATAAAAGAAATCGCTGAATTGGCCAATGTTTCTCGAGGAACCGTTGACAAAGTATTGAACGGTCGGCCAGGGGTGAAGTCTGAAACAAAGAATCGAGTGCTAAAAATCGCAAAGGAACTCAATTATAAACCAAACTATTTGGGGAAAGCACTTGTTCAACATAAAGAAAAAACTAGAATCGGTGTTATTTTGACCCCTGAATACAACCCCTATATTCATGAAATAATCCAGGGGATTCATTCAGC
>JAQVKJ010000277.1 GCA_028694715.1 Weeksellaceae bacterium
TCCTTGATTTCGCCTTCGCTGATGTAATTGTTTTCCCTGCCGTTTTGCCCCATGGTAACCACTTCCAGCATTTTGTTACCGGTCTCTGTTCTCTGAACGGAATCCTTAGCCATTGGAATATAATCCAGCGTTTTTAGGCTGACAATTTTGTCGTTGAACTGATAACTTTGTTTGAAGGTTCTTTTGAAAGGCCAAACGGTATTTTTAGCATTGAAATAAGACATTTGATATGGATTTTGGTCATATCTGAGTGCCTTGTTTTCGTCGCCAATATCTAATTTAAAATAAGTTTTGTCGCTGATGATTTCATTGGTGGTTTCTCCTTCCTTTATGGGCATTTGACCTTCAAAACTCACATACCTGGTGATGGCTCCACCGATGAACAAGACGACAAAAGCCAAGTGAAAAGCTAATATTGGCCATTTTTCTCGTTTGAGTAAATTGAATCTTTTGATGTTGGCAATGAAGATGAAAATCAACCAAAGCATCAGCAATTCAAACCATTTGGCCTCATATATTAGTGCCTTTGCGGTGGCTGTATCTGTCTCACTTTCAACGAATGTCGCAATGGCCATTGAGAAAGCGTAAACAATCAGCAGTACGGTCATGGTACGGGTGGAAAATAGAAATCTTTCTAAGCGTGTCATTTATTCATTCCAATTTGGTTTACAAAAATACTGTTTGTAATTGTTAAAACCGGACTAAAGTCTTATGATTTTCACCATAATAATCAATCTCATTATATTAATTTTTTTGATTGGCTGGATTTAAACTTTTTCAAAAAACAAACCTTTCCCAAAGTTAGATGTATTGGAAAAGGTTTTGAATTGAGAAACAATTTGATTTTAATTATTTTATACTACAAGGATTTCAGATATTCTGTCAAATTCGCTTTTTCATCTGCGGTCAAACCTAAATTTAATTGAGAATTGTATCGTTCTACAACATCGGATAGCGTTGCGGCAGAGCCATCATGAAAATAGGGCGGATGAAACCAGATTCCTTTCAGCGGTGAGACTCTCCATTTTTTTGTAGCTGACCGGTTTACATAATCTTTGTCAACTGCCACAGAAGCACTTTGCGGATGAAGAAAACCGCCTTCAGTAACATCTGTAAATCTTGGGCCGGAGTGACAAGTTGCACATTGTGCTTTGTTGTTGAATAGAATTTTTCCTTGCGCAGCCTTATCAGCGTTGTAGGTACCTTCCGGTCCGGCCGGTGCATCAATCGAGAATTGATAAGCCTGCAATGCTGCGAGCTTGTCCGTTACCAAATCATCGTTTTCACGGTAATCCACTTCCCAATTTATGCGGTCATCTTTAAAATAACCATGTCCATGCATTTGGGTCACCGCAACATATCTGTTCCAATAAGCCACCGGACCTTCCGGTTCATGTTCTACATCACCATCTCCTGTGAAAATGGCTTTCGGCAAACCATACAAACCATAAGCCGGTGGAATAACAACCGGATTATTCAATCCGTCATGATTGTATCTCGGATCGTACATGCCCGGCCCCCAAGATGCATAAACATCTTTTTGTTCCTGCGTCAGCGCAGGAGACAATGAAATAATCAACCCCGGATTCAAATCCCGGTTGGGATAACCGTCCAAACGATTTCCGATTCCAGGCGCAAAGGAGTTGTCAACGGTTGAATGACACAAAGCGCATGTAACCCCCATGCGGTCAAGATTTAAGCTGCCGTCATTGTTTTGACTGACCTGTCCTTTTACACCGACAACTGCACCGAGTTGCAACAAAACCAAAGTTGTTTGAGGGTCATTCAAATCCACCTGTCCGTTTTGAATAGCTTCCACAACTTCCGGAGGAAGTGCAGAAGCATCCACTTTCAAACAAAGCTCAAAGCCGTAGCCGGACTGACGGCTGCTTGGACAACTTCGTTCATTTTCAGGACATCTGTCCAGAAAGTTTCATCGCCAAATGTTTCATATCGAAATACCATTTGTCCTCCAGCAACCAAGGTAGGGTCAAGGGGTGGCAAATTCAAATATCCCTCACTTGCATCAATCTTGTGTCCGCTATCGTCATTGTTGCAATTTATCATTGTAAATACAACAAATACTGAAAACGCCAGCGTTTTTAATATTGTTCTCATAAGTCTTTTTTAAATTAATATTTTATCAAATGAAAAGCTGTTTGAAGCAAGCCTTTATTCAATTAGAGTAAATGGGAAAAGAATCGGTTACAGGAAATTGAAAAAATTTCTGAGCACAGCATTTTTCAATTTATTCCAAATAGATGATGTTTAGAATTCGGTTTTCAAAGAATTTGATTAAATTTCCCGGAATTTTCACAGCAAATTAATTAACACAAATTATGGCAACAGCAAGAATTCAAACCAATTATCCTGCGCTTTACACTTTGATTGTGGTTTTCTTCTTTTGGGGATTTATCGCCGCGGGCAACAGTATTTTCATTCCATTTTGCAAACATTACTTTGACCTCGATCAGTTTCAATCGCAATTGGTTGATTTTGCGTTTTATACGGCATATTATGTCGGTGCCTTGTTGTTGTTTATTTTCAGTTCGGCTTCGGGCAAGGATTTAATTGGGAAATGGGGCTACAAAAAAAGTATCGTTTACGGATTGTTGTTTTCCGCTTTGGGTGCGGCGGCAATGATTGTGGCGGTGGAAGTAAATTCTTATCTCGGAATGTTAATCGGATTATTCATCGTCGCCCTTGGATTTTCACTTCAGCAGACTGCAGCCAATCCATTTGCGATTTTGCTTGGTGACCCCAAAACCGGTGCCAGTCGCGTGAATCTCGGCGGTGGCATCAATTCCTTCGGGACGACCATCGGGCCGTTGATTGTGGCTTTTGCCCTTTTTGGAACGGCGGCTTCGGTTACCGACGAAGAAATTGCAGGATTGGCATTGAACAAGGTAATTTATCTCTATGTGGGTGTTGGTCTGTTGTTTATTGCGGCGGCGGCCTTGTTTTATTTTTCTAAAAAAGTTCCGGCCGGAATTTCGGATGAACCGATTGAGAAATCCAACAAAGC
>JAQVKJ010000278.1 GCA_028694715.1 Weeksellaceae bacterium
TTTTATAATTATTTTGAAATCGGTGAAAACGAAAGACCGAATCAACAACTGGAGTTTGACTTAAATGAATTCGTGAATCGGTTTGAACACAACAAAAAAAAGGCCCAAAAAACACTCCGTTTTTTAGAAAGGAAAGAAGTCATTGCACGCAGAGAACGGTCGGTTTACAGTAGTGTTAGGGTTTATGGGAACCCAAAACACATTCAAATTTCCAAATCTCTTAGACATAAAATTCTGGAAATTCTTGTAAGAAAATATCCCGGAATCTCGTCCGGTGAGAAAGCCATTGTAGAATTTCATATCGCAACCGAATTGAAACAGCCGATTGGCAAAATTAAAAAACAATTGAAAAAGTTGAGCGAAGCAGGTTATATCCACTACCGGAGCCGTGAAATACAACTGGTGGAATTCAAAAGGCCCAGAGAATCCAATTATATCAAAAACATTCTTTGGAAGGAGTTTGAGAAATTTCAGCAGCTTCGCTGGAAAAGACTTCAGGACATGATATATTATGCTACACAGGATGAAGTGTGCAGAGAAAAGCTCATTCTCAGATATTTCGGCGAAAAGCCCAAAGAGAACTGTGGAAACTGCGACCAATGTTTCACCGGTACCGACCAAATGCATGCAGAAAAAATACTTGAATTCATGGGAGATGATTCAAAAACGATTTCAGAGATTCTTTACCACTTCATTGAACACAGCAAAGAAGCTGTTCTGGATGCAATGGAACAATTAAGCGATGAAGGCATAATCATAAATTCGGGCATCGATTCTTATCGAAAAAAATAAATTTCTTTACAGGCTCACTGCCATTAAATCCTTGAAATTCGGTTAATTTTGCAATCAAAGCAATCAGATGAAAATAGTTTTTATGGGTACGCCCGAGTTTGCGGCCATTTGTCTCAAAGAAATTCTAAACAGTCCCCACAAGGTGGTAGCCGTAGTGAGTGCTGCCGGCAAACCCGCCGGACGAGGACAGAAAATTCAGCAACCTGCAGTGGCAAAATTGGCCATCAATGAAAATTTGAAGCTCATGCAGCCAATAAGATTAAAAGATCCTGCTTTCATTGAAGAACTCAAATCTCTTCAGGCAGATATTTTTGTTGTGGTGGCCTTCAGAATGCTGCCCAAAGAAGTATGGCAAATACCACCCAAAGGGACTTTTAATCTGCATGCTTCCTTGCTGCCCCAGTACAGGGGGGCTGCGCCAATCAATTGGGCCATCATCAACGGCGAAAAAGAGTCGGGAGTTACTACCTTTCTGATAGACGAGCAGATTGACACCGGCAATCTGCTTTTGAGTCAGAAAGTCGAAATCGATGAGCAAGACAATGCCGGCACACTTCATGATAAATTGGCTGAAGTCGGAAAAAAAC
Organism: Weeksellaceae bacterium; assembly: GCA_028694715.1. Taxonomy (GTDB): domain Bacteria; phylum Bacteroidota; class Bacteroidia; order Flavobacteriales; family Weeksellaceae; genus Moheibacter. The sequence continues at coordinate 1,380 of JAQVKJ010000278.1, forward strand.
TGATTATCAGCACCATAGACGGATTGGCGGACTGTTCCATCAGACCACGACCACAGCAGAAATTGTCTGAACTGAAACCCGCTCCAAAAATCTTCAAGGAAGATTGCCAAATCGATTGGGACATGCCCATAGAACGAATTCACGATTTCATCAGAGGGCTGAGCCCTTATCCGGCTGCATGGACGGTTCTGAGAAAGGAAGGTGATTCGAGAACTATAAAAATATTTGGTGGAAATTTTGTGAGAATCAACAATCCCGACAAATTCCATAAACGAATTTCATTTGACGAAAACCAATTGATAATCCGGTTGAAAGATGGCAATTATTGCGTAGAAGAACTTCAACCCGAGGGAAAAAAACGGATGAAGAGCAGTGATTTTATCAATGGGATCCATGACAAAACCGGCTGGTATGTAGGCCAAATGAGCTAAAACAAGGTTTTTGGGAGGCAGTTATTAACAAAAGCAATGGTTTTTTCAACAATTTTGAGATTTTATTGGCTGAAAGCTTGTGTGAGTCAGCGTTTCAGCTATATTTGCGTTTGTTATTAATCAATTAAAATTGAAAATTATGAACAAGAATGATTTAATCAGTGCAATGGCAGCCGATGCCGGGATCACTAAAGCTGCTGCTAAGAAAGCATTGGATTCTTTTACTGACAATGTAACCAAAACTTTGAAGAAAGGAGATAAAATTTCTTTGGTTGGATTTGGTACTTTTTCAACTTCCAAAAGAAAAGCAAGAACAGGAAGAAATCCTCAGACCGGTGCTGCCATGAAAATTGCTGCTAAAACCGTTGCGAAATTCAAGCCAGGTTCAGACCTTGCCAAAGCAGTTGACAAGAAAAAATAAACAAAACAATTGTTTATTATGAAAAATCCTTCCTTTTCGGGAAGGATTTTTATATTTATGGAGCCAGTCTCTCGGTGAGCCAGCGGCCACTCTCCAACTTGTATCTCAAGCGGTCATGGAGTCTTCCGGGTCTGCCCTGCCAAAATTCAATTTCAAGTGCTTTCACCAAATACCCGCCCCAATGGCCGGGCATGCATATTTTTCTGTGTTTGTATTCTTCTTGGAGTATTTTGCTTTCTGCTGACAAATCCGTTTCAAAACCAATCACACTGCTCTGGTCGGAAACGATGGCGCCTATTTGGCTCTCTAAGGGCCTTTTGTTGAAATATTCTTCGGACTGACCGTGGCTCAATTTTTCGGCCAACCCCTTGATGATAACCTGACGCTCGAGTTTATCCCAAAAAAAGGACAGACAGACCCGTGGGTCTTTGGCAATCGCTTTTCCTTTCTGGCTGTTGTAATTCGTATAAAACACATAGCCTAACTCATTGAATTCTTTGAGCAAAACCACTCTGCTTCTGGGGTATCCATCGACGCCGACGGTGGAAAGATGCATTGCATAGGGTTCTGCAATTGCACCTGATTTCTGTACCTCATCATACCAGTTGGCAAACATCTGCATCGGGTCAGCCAAAATCGATTGAAAATTGATTTCAGATTGTTTGTAATCCATCCTTTTGTCGCTCAAATCTTGTTTAATTCAATTTTTTTTTTATCTTTATCCTTGAGAAGTTTATAATTATTATCAAAAGTAGTGCAAATTAAAACGATAACAAAAGGTAATCTGCT
>JAQVKJ010000279.1 GCA_028694715.1 Weeksellaceae bacterium
AAACTGAGCTTTAATGATTTCAAAGGCAAAATCCCCACTAACATCGGCAATCAGCAAAAGGCAAGCATCACCACAGTGATTACCTATCAATCCAGACAGGAAAAAGGGAAAGTGCCAGAGATGACCATACTGAATTTCGTTGACCGCAATCGTTCTTGGACGAATGTCAAAAAGCCTGAAATCCTACAGATTCAACAAATCAGGTTTGATTATTCTGAGCTCTATGCGCGAAAAATCAGAAAAAAAATGAACGAAATGAATCAAAAAGGAATCACAGACAAACAAAAATACATTGATGAAATCGCAGCCATGGTTGGTGTTTCCGAAAAAATTCAAAAGAGAAACAGCCTGCTACTTGAAGACCAACCCCATCTGATTAAAATCATGCAGAAAGACATCCGGGATTCGTTGAAAATCTATCAAGGGTTTGCAAAGAAATAATCGAAAATTAACAGAACAAAAAAAGCCGGACCACGACCAGCTTTTGTATTTTCAAACCAAATGATTCTCAAAAATCTTCCAAATCCGAATCTATTTCAAGGTCATCAAATGAAGTGTCAGCATCGTGTTCGTCGTCATCTCCGATGATTTCATCTTCAAGATCTAAGAGTTCATGATTTCGTTTGGGTGCTTTTAACGGCATGGCTCCAAACCGGTACACGGTGAGCGGATAATTAAAAACCGCCTTCTTGTCTTCAATTTCCATCACCTCCACATAGAAAGTCCACATTTCAAAATAATCATAAACAAAAATCATCCGGTCGCCGATATTGGGCAGCACTTCACTGATTTGAAAATCAGCCATGGTCTCATCATTGCTTGTGTCTCCCATGTCTTCGAGCGGAATTTCCTTGCCCTGATTCCAGTTTTTGTCCGATTCATAAAAAGAGGCCAGTTCTTCTCCTTGAAGACTGAATGCGCTCACTATACCTTTGTACAAAGAAAACAATGTTTGTTTGTTGCGTATTTCAATGTCTCGGAATACATCTTCCTTGGTATCTAAAATCACACGAATTTTATAAATCACTTCTTTTTAATTTTGGTGTCAAATATAATTTTTTTCCTAATTCAAACATATAATTTAATGCGGATTCCCTCTCATTTTTTATTTCACCTTCGAGAATCGCTTCTTTGATGGCACTTTTGATGATGCCGATTTCCTTTCCCGGTCCAATGCCAAAGGTTTCCATGATTTCATCACCGGAAACCGGAGGCTGAAAGTCTCTTATTCTATCTCTTTGCTCAACTTCTTTCAGCTTTTGTTCGACCAAATTAAAATTTTTTTTGAAACGAAACTGTTTTCTTTCGTTCTTAGTTGTGATATCCGCCTTGCAAAGTGTAAATAAATCCTCAATGTCTTCACCGGCATCAAAAAGCAGTCTCCTCAGTGCAGCATCAGTAACATTCTCATCTATCAATGCTATCGGACGGGAACTGAGCATTACTATTTTCTGCACATATTTCATTGCCTGCCCCATCGGAAGTTTGAGCCGTTTAAATATTTTGTACACCATTTTGGAGCCTACAAATTCATGCGAATGAAAAGTCCAACCAATGTTTTTGTCATACCGTTTGGTCGGTGCCTTGCCAATGTCATGCAGCAAAGCCGCCCAACGAAGCCAGATATTATCAGTGTTTGGCGAAATATTATCCACCACTTCCAGCGTATGATAGAAATTATCTTTGTGCGTTTGCCCTTCCATCTCCTCGATTCCCTTCAACGCAACCAATTCAGGAAGTATAAACTTCATCAAACCGGCATCATCCAGCAATTTTAATCCGACCGAAGGTTTATCGGTCATCATGATTTTCTGGAATTCATCCATCACTCTTTCTTTGGATACGATTTCGATTCTTTCCGCATTTTTGATGATGGATTGAAAGGAATTTTCTTCTATGGTGAAATTTAACTGCGCAGCAAAACGGATGGCCCGCATCATCCGCAACGGATCATCCGAATAAGTAATATCGGGTGACAGGGGCGTTCTGATAATTTTATTTTTTAAATCGCTGATTCCGCCAAAAGGATCGAGCAGTTCTCCAAAATTTTCTTTGTTGACCGCTATGGCAAGCGCATTGATGGTAAAGTCTCTCCGCTTTTGGTCATCTTCCAATGAGCCGTCTTCCACAAAAGGTTTGCGGCTGTCTTCTGAATAACTTTCGCGTCTGGCGCCCACAAACTCCAATTCGGTGTCTTCCCATACGAACATCGCAGTGCCGTATCTTTTGAAAACCGACAGTTTTGAAGCACCTTCCATTTTGGAATGTACTCTTTTGGCAAGTTCAATTCCGCTGCCGACCGTAACAAAGTCAATGTCTTTCTTTTTTTCGTCCTTCAGCAGAAAATCACGGACATATCCACCCACCACAAAGACCTGCTGATTGAGTTCAGCCGCAGCTTCGCTTACAATTTCAAAAATTTTATGATCAATTGCTTTCTTGAGCTTCATTTTGCAAAGTTAGAATTTAGATAAGAGTACAAAAACAAAGCTTTATAAATTTAGACTGATTCAAATCAAGCACTGAAAGTTGGAAATTATTCACGAATCACTTTCACTCGGCCGTCTGCCGAAAGTTTGATGATGGACGAAGCTTTGTAGTGAGGCACGAAGGATTCGCATTCCGAAAAAATATAATCCACTCCTTCTTTGATTTTTTGGTTGATTTCCTCAAAACTTTGTGGGGCAGGTTCACCTGAGATATTGGCAGAAGTGGATACCAGCGGTGCATTGAGTTGGCCGATGATTTTTTTGCACAGCGGATCTTTGGTCAGTCGAATACCGATGGTATTGTCTTCGCTGATGAGTTCTCGTGGCAAGTTTCTGGGATTATCGTAAATAATGGTCAGCGGTTTTACTGACAAATCCATGAGGTCCCAGGCCAAATCAGGCACATCCACTATTTCCTGCAGTCGCCTGTTTGAATCTACCAAAATAATCAGTGACTTGGAATCTGGGCGGTTTTTGATTTTGAATATCTTACGGATAGCTTCTACATTTTT
>JAQVKJ010000280.1 GCA_028694715.1 Weeksellaceae bacterium
TTAAATTGGCCTATGCCAAGAACCGAAGAAACAGAGATTACTTGGAATTTCAATTCAGTGGCGAGTGGAAGCAAAACAGAAATTCTTCTGAATTGTGGCTCAGTGATGGGCAAAATCAATATCATTCAGACGATTTTATGAATGATTTCAGGATGAATTTATACAATATTTTTCTGAAGGCAGCCTATAATTTTCAACTGAACAGCAACCTGAAAATCGATTTGACATTCAAACCCCTATGGTTGATTTCAGATTTAAAATATCCCGGACATTCTGAAAACTCAGATGGATTTTTTGTACAACCCGGCATCAACATCAATTACAGAAAAACCAGAATCGGCAGCTTTGTTTTGTCTTACTTAAGAAACCTATCCATGCCTCATTCCAAAAATTTTTACAGGAATTATGTTTATGCTGGCGATAGGGTTTTGCTTGGAAACCAGATGTCGTTCAGCGGGATTCCATCGCACATGCTTCATTTGCAATTCGAGAGAGACAGAGCGGTCAATCGTATAAAATTGTCTGCAACCTATTCATTAAATGACCAATACATTTCTTCGCAAAGCATTGTTGTGAAGCAATACAGCAGCATCGTAAATGTATTGTTAGAAAATAATTCTCATTTTTCTTCACAACTGGAATTCTCCCGTTTTCTTGATGTATTTAAATCAAGAATGACGCTGAATCTTCAGTATCAGAGTTACAATTACAGAAATAAAATCAATGTGGGTGAATTCATCAATAACGACCAAAACACATATGGATTTGGCGGCTTGTTCAGGACCGGTTGGCTGTCTAAATTCAATTTTTCCCTTGCTTATCGGTTTGAATTCAATCAATTGAACTCCAGTGTAGGAAAATCGGATTACATCAATCAGAAATACAGTTTCAATGCAAATTATGATTTTGGTTCAAACCTCAGAGCAGTCGTTTCGTTTGAAGCCTTAGACCATGGGAACACAGCTCAGAAATTACTGAATTTTCTGGATGTGGAAATGCAATACAAATCAAAAAATTCCGATACACAGCTGTATTTGAAAATGAATAATCTGTTCAATGAAAAACACATAGAAACCTATACGATAACCAATGTAAGCGAGTCATTGTTCACACAAAGAATCATTCCTTTGCACATCCTGGTCGGTTGCCGCATCAACTTATTTTAAATCGGCTTACCTTTGTTGAATGATTTCAAAGAATCGGATTTTCAACATCCAAGACCCTCGTGAATTTGAAGAAGTCGCATTGGCAGTCTTCAATTTTCAGGCTGAAAACAATCCGGTGTATGCTGAATTTTTGAGCCATCTGAAATTCAAACCCGAACAGCCAAAGGACTTCTCAGAGATTCCTTTTCTGCCGATTCAGTTTTTTAAAACCCACAAAATCATCTGTGGAAACAGACGGTCCGAGAAGATTTTCAGCAGTTCAGGAACAAGCAGCATGCAACAGAGCAGACATTTTGTAACGGATTTAAGTTTTTACAGAGAAAGTCTGGAACATGGTTTTCGTCATTTTTACGGTGATTTTGAGGATTATACGATTTTTGCTTTGTTGCCTTCTTATTTGGAAAGAGAAGGTTCTTCGCTGATTGATATGGTGGAATTCTGGATTGAAAAATCGGGGAGAGGCGGATTTTATTTGTACAATCATGAAGAATTGTTCAGGGATTTGATTCGAAATGAAGAAGAAGGAAAAAAGGCGATTTTGATTGGTGTTTCCTTTGCATTGCTTGATTTTGTGGAGAATTTTCAATTGGAATTAAAAAATACCATCGTCATGGAAACCGGTGGAATGAAAGGCCGAAAAAAAGAAATCACCCGCGAAGAACTGCACAAAATCCTGAAAAATGGTTTTGGGGTCAACGAAATCCATTCCGAATACGGAATGACCGAACTGCTTTCGCAAGCTTATTCCAAAGGAAACTCGCGATTTCAAACACCCCGCTGGATGAAGGTATTGATTCGCGATGCCGAGGATCCGTTTGGATTCATGGATGAAGGCAGAACAGGCGGCATCAATGTGATTGATTTGGCCAACCTGAACTCATGTAGTTTTATTGCCACAGATGATTTGGGAAAAGTTTATGATGACGGTTCTTTTGAGGTGCTCGGAAGGTTTGATCATTCGGATGTCAGGGGTTGTAATTTGATGTTAGAAGTCAGAAGTTAGAAGTCATCCGATGTTTGTATGTGACTCAATGTCATATTTTCTTTAGCAAAAGGGATTTGCTTGAATCCAAAATGATTTTGTCAAAAAATGATTTAATTTCTTGATAATCTTTGTCAAAAACCGATTTTCCCATATAAAATTCGATGTGCACGATGATTTTTCCATTTTCCTGTTCAACACCTTGAAAATACAGTAGATTCTTCGAGATTGCCTGTTGCTGTGTATTGAACCTGTCGGGGATTTCCAGTGCATATCCTTCGGGAATGTCGATGATCAAATCTGTTTTGTAATAAAACGGAAAGTTGAATTCCAGTGGTCGTTCTCGTTCGTCTTCGTGTAATTTGAATTGAGAAATGACATATTTCAGTGGGTTTTCGATAAGTACAAATGATTGATTGCCCACCGACACTGATTCATAGATGTTCCGCTCCAGTTCAAAATTGTTTTCATCGGCTTCTTTCAGGTCGCTCCTAATTTCTTTTGTAAAGATATCCAGTGCCTGTGTTTGGACCCGATAAGTTCCCCAGTCATTTGACAATTCTTTCAATTTGCCTTTGAAATAACCACTTCTCTTTTCATTTTTTTGATAGAAGAATTTATTGTCTTTGAAAGTATAATTCTGCACCGAATGTATCTCAGACAAGGGCGGATTCATCTCAACAAAACGGTCTGCGCCGGTGTCGAGAATCAGTCCGAATTGATTGAAATTGGTCAGTGGCATATAGTTGTAATCGGTTTCAGGCAGGTGAACGGCATCCACAAAAAGAGTTTCTCCGTTTTTGAGTGTAATCAAATTGACATAAGTTGTGAATTGACCAGCGAA
>JAQVKJ010000281.1 GCA_028694715.1 Weeksellaceae bacterium
TCCGAGTTCTGAAAATGACAATTGTGGCGTTCACACCAATTCGGGCGTACTCAACCACTGGTACTATCTGACCGTCGAAGGTGGAAGTGGCACCAATGACAACGGCTATGAATACAATGTAACCGGAATGGACATAAAAAAAGCTGCCGATTTGGTTTATTCTGTGCAAATCAATTATGTACAACAACAATCGGTGTACGCTGATGTTAGAGATTTCACCATTCAGGAAGCAGAAGTAATGTTTGGTGAGAATTCAGCAGAGGTACAAAATGTAAAGTCCGCTTGGTGCGCAGTTGGAGTAAGTTTGGGTGAAGACTGTGTCTTTTTGAATGTCAATGATTTGAATCACAATGAAATCAGTATTTTTCCAAATCCGGTTAGCGATATTCTGTTTGTAAAAACCGGCACTGAGCATCAAAAAATCAGTTATACCATTCACAATTTGTCAGGACAACCACTTGTCAGAGGTGAACTCAATCAAAATTCAATTAATGTTTCTGCACTTCCGGCAGCTGTGTATATACTGCGCATCAAAGACGGTAACAAAACCAAGGATTTCAGATTTGTGAAAAAATAATTTTTAAAAAAACTTAATTCATACATAGTCGCTTCAAAATGGAGCGACTTTTTTTTGAATCAGACACAAAGGAACAAGGACTTACTGCAAGAAAATTGGTATAAAGTTTGTACCTTTGCCGACCTCAATCACTGATTGAGAAAGAAGTTCATTAAATTATGGGGCTGATCGGTTTCGACAGCAAGGTCAGCAGATGCTGTAAGCATGCCGTGGAATGTTGTGTACCCACGCTAATCAGACACTTCGACTTTTAACTGGCAATAACAATTACGCTTTGGCTGCCTAATCGACTGAATCACAGTAAGTCTTGGCACATCCCTACAAGGTAGGGAAGCTAAATGTCTCTCAAAGGCCTTTCCTTGCGGCATTTGATTCAGAGGCACAGGAATGTGAGGATAGGTAAAATCTTGTTCCGTGATTTTGCCGAAATCTTAGGAACTAAGCTGTAGTTAGGGTGTTTGTTCTCGGGCTATAGTCGAAAATCAATAACAGAATAAGCATGTAGAAAGCGCATAAGTTGCTTGTTTGGACGCGGGTTCGATTCCCGCCAGCTCCACTAACTTTATAGCCACATCCTGTAGGCTGAAGTGAAATCACTAAAGGATATTTGTGTTCTACCGGCCACATAACAGTTTCATAATTTTTAGTAAGCATAAATTCAGTGAATTTTAATACACCGAAATTCATTGGCCTTGTTGTGAATGTACACAAAAAAATCAATGCCCCAAAGGAGAGACTCTGTCTAACACACCACCAGAGCATCATAAACACCTCTGATTGAGCGTTTAAAAACTCAGGGTGATTGCTAAAAATCCTGAGTTATTTCTGTGAAAGTTTTCTTTCTAATTTCTTAACAAAAACTTCATATAATTTTGACCATATTATTATTCGTGATCAAGATTTTTTTTACAATTTTGCCGAAAATTCTAATACCATATCAATTTAGTTATGAAAAAAAATTATTTGATGAAAAAAGCATTGTTCGTGTCTGCTTTCTTCTTAATCGGCGGGTCTTTGACCTATGCCCAGATTGATCGGACCGAAGAGGAACTTCGTGATGAGGTTTCTGACTCTTTGGCTGATTTCGACGACGGAAGCATTGTTCTGTCAGATGCGGTAATTGTAGCCAGAGGGATTATTGACCTGGAAGAAGACCGCAAAACGCCCGTAGCCGTTTCTACCATCATGAAACAAGAAATTCAAGACAAAGCAGTTGGCAATGTTGAATTTCCCGAAATTATGAAAAACACACCTTCTGTATATGTGGCCAATCAAACCGGAGGTTTTGGTGATTCTGAAATGTTCCTTCGAGGTTTTGACCAAACAAATACTGCCTTCCTGCTGAACGGACAGCCCATCAACGGAATGGAAGACGGCAGAATGTACTGGTCCAACTGGAGTTCTATGACCGATGTGGCCAATGCCATTCAGGTACAAAGAGGTTTGGGCTCATCCAAGCTGGCCATCTCATCAGTAGGAGGTACGGTGAACATCATTACCAAAGCCACTGAAAAAAGACAGGGCGGTATGGCGCGTTTTGTCATCGGAAATGACAGCTACACCAAAGCAACTGTTGCTTATGATTCAGGGCTTGAAGGCAAATGGGGTTACTCCATACTCCTCGATTACTGGCAAGCACACAGAAAATATGCCCGCGGTACACACGGTGAAGGACAAAGCTATTTTGTTTCGGTAGGTTTCAAACCCAATGACCGACATAATTTCAACTTTATGATTTTTGGCGCACCTCAGTCGCATTTCCAGAATTACTCAAAAAGCATGGAAAAATATGAGCAATTCGGTGAAAAATACAATGACAACTACGGATATTACAAAGGCCATGGCTATACTGTTAGAAAAAATTACTACCACAAACCGGTGGCCAATTTGAACTGGGACTGGGTCATCAACGAGAAAGCTTCACTTTCCACAGTTTTGTACGCTTCAATGGGTCGCGGTGGGGGTACCGGTGCATTGGGCAATGGTGCTGATTACATAGACGGAGGCCGCGATGAAAACGGCTACATCAACTTTGATCAGTTGGTCATTGAAAACGCCGGTGTGGCTGATGGAATCGGTCAAGGTTACTCAGGCTCAGCCATCCGTGCTTCGGTTAACAACCACCTTTGGTACGGTTTGGTTTCAAATTTTAATTACGACACCAATACCAACTGGACATTCAATGTGGGAGCAGATTTGCGTTTCTACAAGGGAGACCACTTTCGTCAGCTGGTGGAGTTGTTTGGTCTGAAGGGCTGGAGAGACACCGGCAACGCCAACTATGGTTCTGACCATGTCATCAGCAGCGTTTTCAAAGCTGACCCATGGGCAAGTTTATTTGATTTTGCAAAAAGTGACGAAAGAATTGCTTATGATTATTCTGAATGGATCAATTATCAGGGATTGTTCGGTC
>JAQVKJ010000282.1 GCA_028694715.1 Weeksellaceae bacterium
TGTGTTGCGCACCACTGGAACCAGCAATCCCTCATCAACTGCTACTGCCACACCGATGTTGATATTGCCGTGAACGATGGTGTTCTCGGTTTTCCAAGTCGAATTTACCTGTGGGTGTCGTCTCAGAGCCATCGCACAGGCTTTTACAATGATGTCATTGTAAGAAATTTTACTGTCAGGATGACTTTCCTTGATACTGTTTCTCGAACGGATACAATTGTCCATATCGATTTCAATATTCAGATAATAATGAGGTGCGGTGAATTTGGATTCTGCGAGTCTTTTTGCAATCACCTTTCTCATTTGAGAATTCGTTACAATTTGGTCTTCTCCGGCCATGATGCCCATTGTTGACTGTGGTGCGGCAGTTGGTTTTTCGGATTGATAATTTTCAATGTCTTTTTTAATGATTCTCCCCCCATCACCACTTCCTTTGACTTTGCTCAGGTCGATTCCTTTTTCTTCGGCCATCTTTTTGGCCAAAGGCGAAGCGAAGATTCTCTGTTCGGGAGTCTCGATTTTTGTTTCAGTTGTTTGTTTAACTTCCGCTGGTTTATTTGTGACTTCTGCTTTTTTGTCTTCGCTCTTATTGTTTTTTCCGTAACTGTCCACTATGCCCGAAACATCTGTTCCCTTCGGTCCGATGATTGCAAGGATGGCTTCAACCGGCATCGATTCACCTTCTTCTGCACCTATATAGAGCAGTACTCCGTCGTTTTCACTTTCAAACTCCTGCACCGCCTTGTCGGTTTCTATGTCTGCGAGTATATCTCCTTCGACCACTGTATCTCCAACTTTTTTGTGCCATTTGGCAACGGTTCCTTCTTCCATGGTGTCACTCAGACGAGGCATGGGAATGACGGCTACATTATTTGGAATGCTCGTTTGTGAGGATGATTCGGGAATTGTTTCGGCCGGCTTTTCTTCGGCTTGTTCATTTTTTGGTTCAGTGGAAGGCCCATTGACAGAAAATTCCTCACCTTTCTCGCCAATCACTGCAAGTATGCTATCAACAGGTGCGGATTCGCCTTCTTTCACTCCCTGATACAAAAGTACTCCGTCCAATTCACTTTCAAACTCCTGTATTGCTTTGTCGGTTTCTATGTCCGCGAGTATATCGCCTTCTGCTACCGTGTCCCCGATATTTTTGTGCCATTTGACAACGGTTCCTTCTTCCATGGTGTCGCTCAGACGCGGCATAAAGATTTGTTCGGCCATAATTAGTTGTTTTCGATTTGATCCAAAAACGGATAATCTTGTTGTGAATAGGTGTATTTATAAAAGGTGTCGGTTGAAGGAGCTGCGGATTCTTCTGCAAATTTTTCGCATGCTTCGATTTCCGCTTTTACTTCTTCCACGATTTTGTCCAGTTGTTTCTGGCTGGCATATTTGTTTTTCAAAATCTCGTGCTGAACCAGAAGAATAGGGTCTTCATTTTTGTGTTTTTCAACTTCTTCCTTGGTTCTGTAGGGTTCAGCATCGGACATTGAATGCCCTCTGTATCGGTAAGTTCTGATGTCCAAAAAGGTAGGTCCGTCTCCTCTTCTGGCTCTTTCGATGGCCTCATAAGCTGCCTCGGCCACTTTGACCGGATCCATTCCGTCCACGGGAAAAGAAGGCATGTCATAGCCCAACCCCAGTTTGTATATGTCATGCTGGTTGGTGGTCCTTTCCACAGAAGTTCCCATTGCATAACCGTTGTTTTCACAAACAAATACCACCGGCAGTTTCCAGTTCATCGCCATATTGAAAGTCTCGTGCAGAACACCTTGTCTGGCAGCTCCGTCACCAAAAAGACATATGACAACACCTTTCCCGCCATTGTACTTTTCGCCAAATGCAATACCGGCACCCAAAGGAATCTGACCGCCAACGATACCGTGACCGCCATAAAAATTATGTTCCTTGTCAAAAATGTGCATCGATCCGCCCAAACCAAATGAAGTACCGGTTTCTTTGCCACAGAGTTCAGCCAATACTCTTTTGGGGTCAGTCCCAAGAGCCATCGGCCATACATGGCAACGATAGGCAGTGATGACTTTGTCGGTTTTGGGATTCATCGCATGCAGAAACCCTGCCGGCAATGCCTCCTGACCATTGTACAGATGTAGAAAACCTCTGATTTTTTGCTTTAAATAAAGCGAACGGCATTTGTCTTCAAATCTCCTCCAGAAGACCATATCCCGATACCATTGGAGATATGTTGTTTTTGTTACTTTTTTCATAATTGTAACCGCAAATTTACTCGTTAATATTTATTTGTGCAAACCACCGTTAGCTTAAACTTTCACTGTCAAAATGCAAAGGCAGTAAAGCACTCCCCGACGGAATCGATAAAACCGAACCCGAACGGTTGTGAAGTAGTATTTCAATCGACTGTTTTTGAACATTTTCATATTCTATGATGGTTTGTCTGCACAATCCACAAGGTGAGGCAGCCGAATCAGTGTCCAATACGCTGACTGCCAGTATGGTTTTTTTGTCTTCGGGATGATTGGCATGTACAAAGGAAAGCAGCGTTCGTTCGGCACAAATGCCTACCGGATAGGAAGCGTTTTCTTGATTGCTGCCCGAAATCATTTTACCGCTCTCAAGCAATACCGCTGCCCCCACATGAAAACTGGAATAAGGTGCGTATGCTTTATGGCCTGCTTCAACTGCTTTTTCTATTAGTTTTTTTCGTGTTTCATCCAATTCATCTACCGAATCATAGACAGTATAGTCGAAACTGAAGCTCAATTTTTCCATAATTAAATTAAAAAGTAGATGCAAGTTAGAAATTATTCTTAACTTTTAATCCGAAAAAACACTCTGCTATGCTCACCAAAGTATTTGGAAGCGCAATTTACGGCGTTTCTGCGAGAACCATAACCATAGAAGTAAATATATCCAACGGCGTAGGATATTTTTTGGTTGGACTGCCCGACAACGCCATCAAGGAAAGTAACTACAGAATCAGCACCGCCTTG
>JAQVKJ010000283.1 GCA_028694715.1 Weeksellaceae bacterium
CGTCACAGAAAAAAAGCCGTACGAGACCGGCGTCAGCAAGTCGGCCAAGCCTTACACCCCCGACAACAAGCCGAGACCCAAAAACCCCTTGCTGCGCCCGCGCCAGATGAAGGGCAGAACGCTGACCCTGAAAATCAAATACGAAGATTTCTCTGTTTTTACACGAAGTAAAACTGAAGTCGACTTCTTTTATGAAAAAGACAAAATGTTCAACCTCGCCAAATTCCTGTGGGAGCAACGACCGTATTACAAGGCAGTCAGACTGCTCGGTTTGTCGATGTCAAATCTGAATACCGAAAAGAAAAAACAATTTTCAATTCAATTAAAGATACCTTTTAGAGAATTTAGGTTTTAATTAACCGCCTCCCGTACTCTGATTAATTTTTTCAATAAATCTTCCAACAAATCCAGATGAAGCATATTGGCGCCATCGCTTTTGGCATGCGCAGGGTCGGGATGAGTTTCTATAAAAATCCCGTCTGCACCTACCGCAATTCCTGCCTTGGCAATGGTTTCTATCAGTTCCGGTTTCCCGCCGGTCACGCCACTTGGCTGATTGGGTTGCTGAAGTGAATGTGTGATGTCGAGAATCACAGGTGCAAACTGTCTCATCTCGGGAATCCCCCTGAAATCCACCACCAAATCACCATAACCAAGCATGGTACCTCTTTCGACAATCGCCACATTCGGATTGTTTGAATCGGTGACTTTCTGAACCGCAAACTTCATACTTCCGGGCGACATAAACTGTCCTTTTTTCAGCGTTACGAACTTTCCAGTTTTGGCGGCAGCCACCAACAAATCGGTTTGACGAACTAAAAATGCGGGAATCTGAAGTACATCTACAAATTGAGCAGCCATCTCTGCATGCGCAGGTTCGTGAATGTCGGTGGTTGTAGGAACATCAAACTCCTCACCGATTTGTTGAAGAATGCTCAAAGCTTTTTCATCGCCAATGCCTGTGAAAGAATCAATTCTCGAACGATTTGCTTTTTTGAATGAGCCTTTGAAAATGTAAGGAATCTTTAAATCATCTGTAATTCTCACAATTTTTTCGGCTATTCTTCTCGGTGTTTCTTCATTCTCAATTGCGCAAGGACCGGCAATCAGAAAGAAATTCGGCGAATCCTTGTGTTTGATTTTTGGAAGTGTATTAATCATTCGGCAAATTTACGAAAATAATGACCGGATTTTTTATAAATAAACAAAGCTTGAGAATCGTCTGCTCAAATCCCGGTTTTTAATAATTTTGCTTTCTCCAATGGAAAACAATTTCAAAAATAAAGTCACATATTTCAAATCTGAACAACTTCAAGGAATTCAACTTCCTGGCAAATTCAATTATCCACACAATTATCAACCCCATCCCTTGTGTAGAATGGCTGCTGATGAGCTCAAAAATTATATCAAAGAAAATTTTGGGACAGAAGATGAATTTGAAGTCGGAAAAATGTTGGGTGTTTTGGTTGTGCAAGACGGAACTGGAAGAATTGGTTATCTGTCGGCCTTTTCTGGGAAATTGTATGACTCCAATCATTATGAAAAATTTGTTCCGCCCGTTTTTGACAGATTGACCAAAGACGGGTTCTTCAAAAAAGGCGAAAATGAATTGAATCAAATCAATCAAAAAATTGAGAAACTCAAAAATCATCCAGAGTTCATTGAATCCCAAAATGAATTAACGGAATGTAAGATTGTAGCCAAAAATGAAATCTCGAATTTTAAAAAATGGATGAAAACAAAGAAATCTGAAAGAAAGGCCATCAGAGAAAAACAAAAACCGATTTTGCACCAAGATGATTATCAAAAATTAGAAGAAGAATTGATCCGACAAAGCAATTCTGACCAATTCAAATTGAAGGTTTTAAAAAAAAGCTGGAACAGAGAAATTGACAGATTGAAAAATCAAATCGCTGAATTTCAGACTCAAATAAATCAATTAAAAGAAGAAAGAAAACAAAAGTCAAATCATTTGCAGGATTTGCTTTTTGAACAATACACTTTTGTGAACAAAAAAGGAAAACAAAAAAGTCTGGGTGAAATTTTTAAAGAAACCGTTTTTGAAAAACCTCCATCGGGTGCCGGAGAATGTGCAACTCCTAAATTGTTGCAATATGCTTTTCTGAATAAGCTGAAACCAATCGTTTTTGCCGAATTCTGGTACGGTCCTTCACCCAATTCAGAAATCAGAAAACATGGAAATTTCTATCCGGCATGCAGCGGAAAATGTAGGCCGATTCTCAAACACATGCTCGATGGAACTGCCACCGATGAAAATCCTTTGTTGAAAGAATTGTCAAGAGAAAAACAACTCAAAATTATTTTTGAGGACGAAACCATCATCGTCATCAGTAAACCACACAATCTGCTTTCGGTGCCGGGCATAGAAATTCAGGATTCTGTGTACAGTCGATTGCAGGAAAAAATGAAAGACTGCGAACCGCTCACCGTTCATCGCTTAGACATGTCAACTTCGGGTTTGATGGTGTTTGCAAAAACCAAGGAAGCACACAAAAATCTTCAGAATCAATTTTCAAAACAAACTGTAAACAAAAGATACACGGCACTTCTCGACGGAATTCCTGAAAATCAAGAAGGCGAAATCAAACTGCCCTTGCGGCCGGATGTTCTCGATCGACCACGGCAGTTGGTTGACTACAAACACGGAAAAAAAGCATTGACTCTCTGGAAGTTAGTTGAAACAAAGAACGGAATTTCAAAAGTTCATTTTTGGCCCAAAACCGGAAGAACCCATCAGTTGCGGGTTCATTCGGCACACAAAGACGGTTTGAATTGTCCGATAATCGGTGATGAACTTTATGGAAAACCGGGCGATAGACTTTGTCTCCACGCAGGATTTTTAGAATTCAAACATCCTAAAATCGATAAATTGGTGAGTTTTGAGGAAGCTGAGGAGTTTTAACGATTTGAGAAATTAATTTTGGTATTCAATAAT
>JAQVKJ010000284.1 GCA_028694715.1 Weeksellaceae bacterium
CAAAGACCGCGATTAAAGCAAATTTAATTTTTTTGATTGTATTCATTTTAGTTCAAATTATTCGTTTGTATTCATTAAAATCTAAAGAAAGCGTTGATGAAATATGATCTTCCTCTGTCATACCATAGTTTGGGTCCGAATATCTTGGCATAAGAGGGATTGTCTGCCAATACCTGCAAACTTCCCACACGGATTTGTTCGAAACCTCCAGTAACATAATCTCTGTTGTTCAGGACATTGTTTACACTTGCGCTGATGCCTGCAAAATATCTACCGATTCTGAAAGTTTTGCCTACATTCACATTTAGCATGAATTCGTCAGAGAATTTTTCTTGGGTCAAGAATGATTCAGCAAATCCTTCCGGGAAATCCTGTGGTGTTGAGTTTCCCCAAACCGCTGGCGTTCTTCTGAAAGGTGCTGGGTCGAGATAGTTGGCTGCCAGATAATTGGCCGTGGCACCGATCCACCAGAATTTGGGTGATCGATATTGAAGCCCTAATGAGTATCCCTGTTGGGGTCCGTTGGCCACTCTGTAATTTTTTAGGTAAGTGGTCTGTGGTGCAGTAGCTCCAACAGTAGAGATTTCGAGATCAATGTCGTTGAGATTACGGCTGTCAGAGAATCTCTGATGGCTGGGATTGTTAGCATATGTGTATTGTCCGACCGAAGCCACTGCGCTCAGCGTAATTGTTGAGGTCAACTGAGCTTCCAGTGCCAATTCACCGCCTATAAATTGTTTATCGATATTGTATGTATAATCTGCTGCGAAAAGGTTGCTTGAACCTCCACCTTCGTCTATATAGCCAAAATTCTTTTCGTATTCGTCAAAAAATTTGGTATAAAAGCCGCTCAGGCGGCCTTTGACTCTCGGTGCTCTTATTATGTAGCTCAAATCCGAAGAAAACACCTGAGGACTTTTCAAATTGTGGGCACCACTGGTGAAATTATTTTCGTCAACTGTATAATCGTTTGAACGGGCATTAGGGAATATTTCATCTGTTGTTGGTGCGTAGTTCATGTACATGGTATTTAGCTGTAGGAAGTTTCGTCCGTCCAGTTTGTACAATACTTGGGCTTTTCCGCCAAAATTCCAGAAATCGTAGGTTTTGCTTTTCCCTTTTGAATTGTCCATGTATTGTTCGTGTCTATAATTGCCAAATCTGTAAACGCTGGTATAAGAGGCTTTAGCGCCAATGGTAAAATCGAATTTACCGGCTGCAATTTCAAACTGTGTAAACAGATTGCTATGTTGATGACGCATTTCATAATCGTACTGGTATTTGTCTCCTTCGCCCACTTCTCTACCGGCTTCCTCATCGGTGTTGTAGGATACATTTTCAAAGTCATCATAGTTCACAAAATGATGCCCACCCAGCAAATCAATTACCTCTCTGTACAGGTGAGAGTTGGTGTTCTGATAGGTAAGACCAATGGTGTATTTGATGTTGTCAGTCAGTTCTGATTTAAAAATGGAAGTGGCCGTCCATACTTTGTCCTCGGTTACATCCCCTGCCAGCACATAAGCTGCGCCACCATCTCCCCTGTTATAGTTCTGGTTGTAGATGTCACTCCAATCAATCTGAGAAAATGTCTGGTCGTTTCTCCATCTGTAATATACCCAATCCATCAATTCAGGAGTGGTATTATCGAGCGATTCGTAATAGCTTGGTAGATTTCGATAGTAGGTTGGGGAAGGGTTATTTGTGTTGTTCCAGTCGAGACGGCTTCTGCTGTCTTTTCCGAACTGATATCCCAAAGTGGTGGTCAGTTTACTTTTATTGTTGATGGTCCAATAGTGGGTCAATAAACCAATGGGTTCGTGAAATTTTCTGATTCTTTCGCTTCGCTTTTCACCATCCTGCCACCCCCAGTATGCGTTGTAATCCTTACCCATCAGGTCATAAATTTCTTGGGTATTCGGGCTGTTGGTGGATCTTCTGGTAGGTGAGCCAAAGCCGGTCAGTGTAAGGGTGTGGTGGTTATTGATTTTCTTTTCAATACCCAAATAATAAGCCCAAGAATCATAGAAAGTACCTTCAATCACACCTTCTTCTGCCCATCTTCTGGCAAATGAACCCATGATTGCCCAGCCATTTTTCATCATACCGGTGTTGTAAGTTGCCAATACTCTTTGGTTGTATGAGCGATTGGTAAAAGAATAAGCCAAGCTTGCTCCCTTTCTCATCAAGGATGGACGGGTATCAATATAAGTGGTACCTCCCACGCTTCCGAATGCAAATTCAGAAGGATTGATGCCCGATGTCTGTTCATAAGGTCTTCTTGTTACATCATTCAATCCGCCCCAATTGCCATAATTTACACGGTTGTTGTATATTTTGTTCATTCTGACACCATTAAAAAACACATCGTTGTATCTGTTGTCATATCCCCTCACTTTGAACCAATATGCGCCAAGTTCAAAAGCAGCGGTTCTGTCAAAAACATCCCGAGAAGACTGAAGCAAACCCGCAGAAGATTGTGAAGAAGTTTCGTCTGCATCCAGCTCGTCTTCGGTAAGTGTAATAACTCCCATCGCATCACTGGCAGGGTTAAAAGTAACATACAAATCACCCAAATCAACGATTCTCTCACCGCTGGTTCGTACTGTTCGTTCTATGCCTTGATAGCCTACACCTGAAATCCTTATTGTGTAGGTACCTTCCGGAACATCTACGAACTGGAAATAACCAATCCTGTCCGTCTGAACTTCCTCTCCGGTTTCAACCATCAATACATTTAGATTATAAATTTCTTTTTCAGTTGAACTGTCTTTGACAATTCCTGAAATTTTGGTCTGCCCCATCAAACCGATTACAGTAAGCATAAAGAGGGACATTGTTAACAATAATTTATTCATTTAAAGAATTTTTATCTTTACTTTGCAATCTAATTTTCGTATCAGCGGCAAATTTAATAAATTGTTATGTGTAAATTTAATAATTCCAAACGAAT
>JAQVKJ010000285.1 GCA_028694715.1 Weeksellaceae bacterium
GCTGAGAGCATCCTTTGAGAGTGCGCTTTCAAAAGTGGATTTAAAGCAGGTTGCTACACTGTCTGACATGGAACTTAATCAACTTTTGGATGGAAATTCCGATGAATTAAGTTCGGTAAGGCAAATGGTACCTTCTAAAAATTCAACCAATAGTCTGAACCTGGCCAGAAACAAATTGAAATCGGCATACTCAAAATACCAAAACGGAAACCTTGCGTCGGCCAAAGAAGATGCATTGATAGCTTATCTTGAAGGAATCGAACCAGTGGAATCCCGTTTGCGTGCCATTAATCCCGGATATACAATTCAATTGGAACAACAGATGATGAAAATCAGACAGTTACTAACCAAATCAGGTCAGAACGAACTGGTGAATCAGGAAATCAATAAAGTGTTGCAGATGATAGACCGGGGTGAACAAATGATGCAAAACCAAAAACTAAATTACTGGCTCACTTTTGTTTTGTCACTTTCGATAATGCTTCGCGAAGGATTGGAGGCTTTTCTGGTCCTTTTTGTGGTAATTGTAATCGCCCGAAAACTGGGTGCTCATAAGGCCACCCCTTGGATTCATTCTGGGTGGATACTTGCTGTGCTTGCAGGTATTGTGGGTTGGTATCTCTCTGATTACATCATTCGTTTTGGAGGCAAGAACCGTGAAATTATGGAAGGTGCCATTTCACTTTTTGCAGTGCTTATTCTACTGTGGGCAGGTTACTGGTTGCACAGCCATTCAAACGCCATAAAATGGCAACGATTTATTAAGCAAAAAATAGGGGTATATCTGGACAAAGACAAAATGTTTGGTTTGGCTGCATTCTCGTTCATGGTGGTTTTTAGAGAAGTGTTTGAAGTGATTTTGTTTTTGAAAGCAATCAGTTTGGAAGCGGATGCCAACAATCAATCGGCCATTGGTTTGGGGTCGTTGGCTGCCTTGGTGATTCTCTTTGCCATCGCTTTTTTATCAATGAAATATTCGACCAAAATTCCGGTCAGAAGATTGTTTCTTTATTCTTCCTGGCTCGTGGTTCTACTGGCTTTTATTCTTACAGGCAAAGGAGTTCATTCGCTGCAGGAAAGCGGTTTGATTTCCGTTCACAGTCTGCCGTCATGGATACAGGCTGATTGGTTGGGCATTTATCCGACTTTTGAATCACTTACAGCCCAGATTATACTGTTGCTCATCGTAGCAACTTCATATTTGTTCCAGAAAATAAAAATAAAATCGCCCAGACACAGTAAGGTTGTTCAACAAAAAAATATTGAATAGTAAAATTAGAATGTAACTGATATTAATGAAAATTAAAACAACGAAATTTTTTCTTTGACCAATAATCGGTTATTTTTGGTTTCAGAAATTACAAAATGAAAATCAATCCGAATTATAATATTTTAGCAGCGAGTACCAGTACGATATTCGGCAGCGGGTACTTGGAATACATCCTTGATGAGGCGGTTCGTTTTTTGAATACAGATGAGATTATTTTTATTCCGTATGCTCGACCTTCGGGCATGAGTTGGGAAGAATACACTGAATCTCCTGCCAAAGCTTTTGCTGGCAAGGGTGTCAGTGTCAAAGGTTTGCATGAGTTTGACCGTCCCAAGGAAGCCCTTCGAAAATCACAGGCAATTTTTACGGGTGGTGGCAATACCTTTTTGCTTCTCAAAACCTTGTATGAATTCGATTTGATGGATGAATTAAAATCCGTGATTGCTGGCGGTACGCCATATATGGGAACCAGTGCGGGCAGCAACATTTGCGGGCCAGACATCGGTACGACCAACGATATGCCGATTGTTTATCCGCCGAGTTTTGGTGCTTTGAATTTTTTACCGTTCAACATCAATCCGCATTATCTCGACCCCGATCCTCTCTCAAAACACAAGGGCAAAACCCGTGAGACAAGGATTTATGAATTTCATCAATTCAATTCACAAATGGTTTTGGGATTGAGAGAAGGCAGTTGGATTGAAGCCAGACAAGGGGTTGTTGAACTAAAGGGCAGACTGACTGCAAGACTTTTTAAGCCCGGTGTTCAAGCAGTAGAAATCGCTCCGGGTGTTTTGGATTTCTGATTCACAGACTGATGATTTTGAAAATCAATTCGTCGAGCAATTCACTATGGCTTACTCTTCCACTTGTGCCTATTCCTTTGCTTTTCACATCGGTTTCTCTGAGTAGTGAAATTATCCTTGTGGACTTTTTGAGCGGATAATGTTTTGCAGCCGCTTGGTAATCTTTCACAAAAAACGGATTGATTCCAAATTCTTTACTAACATTTCCCGGAGATTTGTCTGTGAGGGTATGATATGCAATCAATTTGGAAAACATATTGTAAAGAACTGCAATTGTCAAAACCATTGGGTTGTTTTTGGGATTGTCTCCAAAATACTTTGAAATCTTGAAAGCCTTTTCGGCATCTTTCCACATCATCGCATTTTGGAGTTCAAAATTGTTGTAATCCTTACTGATGCCGATGTTTTGCTCAATTATTTCGGGGGTGATATTCCGGTCTTTTACCACAATTTTCAGCTTTTGAATTTCATTGTAAACCCTGCCGAGGTCATTGCCCAGATATTCGGATAACATTGCAGTTGATTTGGCGTCGATTTTAAGTCCTGAAGTTTTTGCTAAATTTTCAACAAAATTCGGAAGTTGATAATCTTTGACCGCCTTGGATTCAAATTCCCACTTATTTTTGCTGAGAAGTTTCCCATATTTCAACCGTTTGTCAATTTTTTTTCCTTTGTAATTGATAACCAGCACTGTGCTTTCTTGAGGATTCTCAAGATAGGAAACGATTTTGTCTATGCTTCGCGACAGATGTTGAGCTTCCTTGACAATGACCACTCTTTTTGGTGCGAACATAGGGTACTGTTTGGCCTGGCCGATGACTTGTTCGATGTCGGTTTCATTTCCGTACACAATCACTTGGTCAAATCCTTTTTCGT